>JBJXEI010000125.1:0-108715 GCA_046154065.1 Polaromonas sp.
TGGGCCACGCGTCTTACGCCAGCGACGGCGCGTCCGCCACTGAAATCGCGCTGAAGATGAGCGCGCACTACTGGCGCAACGTGGGCCGCCCGGAGAAATGCCAGTTTGTCGGCGTGGCGGGTGGCTACCACGGCGAAACCGTGGGCGCACTGGCCGTGACCGACATTGCGCTGTTCCGCGAAGCCTATGCCCCACTGGTGCGGCTGGCCGCCACCGTGCCCAGCCCCGACGCGCGGCAGGCCGGGCCGGGTGAAAGCGCGGTGGACGTGACCGAACGCGCCGCCCAGGCGTTGGAACGCTGGCTGGACCAGCACCACAGCCGCACCGCCGCGCTGATCGTCGAGCCCCTGGTGCAATGCGCCGCTGGCATGGCGATGCACGACCCCCACTATTTACAGCGTGCCCGCGCCCTGTGTGACCACTACAACATCCACCTGGTGGTCGATGAAATCGCCACCGGCTTTGGCCGCACCGGCACGATGTTTGCCCACCAGCAGGCCGGCATTCGGCCTGACTTTATTTGCCTGTCCAAGGGCCTGACGGGCGGCACCCTGCCCCTGTCGGCCGTGCTGACGACCGACGCCGTGTACGACGCGTTTTACGACGACAGCGTGGCGCGCGGTTTTCTGCATTCGCACTCCTACACCGGCAACCCGCTGGCCTGCCGCGCCGCGCTGGCCACGCTGGAGCTGTTTGAACAAACCGACGCGCTGGCCAACAACCAAGCATTGGCCGCCCAGCTGAGCACCGCTTTTCTGCCCCTGACCGAGCACCCGCGCGTCACCCACGCCCGGCACCTGGGCATGATTTGGGCGTGGGATGTGCATAGCACGCTCCCCAACTTTTCACGCCGCTACCACCAGCACGGACTGGCCCATGGTGTGCTGCTGCGCCCCATCGGCCACACCCTGTACGCCATGCCGCCCTACGTGATGGACGACGAGGCCGTGGCCCACCTGGCCCACGGCGCGCTGGCCGCGCTGCAGGCCACGCTGGCTGAAGAACATGCTTGATCGCGCCAAGCTGTCGGTGTTCATCACCGGCACCGACACTGGCGTGGGCAAATCGCTGTTCAGCGCCGCCCTGCTGCACGCGCTGGCACCGCACCACCGCCGCGTGGTGGGCATGAAACCGATTGCGGCCGGCACCACACTGATTGACGGGGTGCTGGCCAATGACGACGTGCTGGCCCTGCGCGCCGCGTCCACGATCACGGTGCCCGCTGCACTCGACAACCCGGTGCTGCTGCACGACCCGGTGTCGCCCCACATCGCCGCGCAGCGGGCGGGCGTGACGATAGACATCGCCCACATTGCCGCTTGCCACCGCCAGCTGATGGCCGTGGCGGATGCTGTGGTGGTGGAAGGCGCGGGCGGCTTCATGGTGCCGGTGTCCCCCCAGCACACCGGGGCCGACCTGGCACTGGCCTTGAGCCTGCCCGTGGTGCTGGTGGTCGGCCTGCGCCTGGGCTGCCTGAACCACGCACTGCTGACGGCCCACGCCATCCGCGCCCAGGGCTTGAGTCTGGCGGGCTGGGTCGCCAACCACATCGAGCCGACCATGCTGGCGCAGCAGGACAACATCGCGTTTTTGCAGCAGCAGCTGGGCGCGCCCCTGCTGGCCACCATCCCTTTCATGCCGCAACGCCACGATGGGCACGCGCATCAGGTGGCAATTGATTTGCCCGAACCATGGAAAACAGGACAACACTTTGACGACCCACGCTTCCTGGCTTGACGACTTCCCGGCCCGCCTGGCCGACCTGCAAACCCGCCACCTGCTGCGCCAGCGCCGCACCGTGGTGCCGCAGGAAGGGGCCACCCTGCAGATCAATGGCGAGCGCCTGCTGGCGTTTTGCAGCAACGACTACCTGGGCCTGGCGCGCCACCCGGCGCTGATTGAAGCCGCCTGCGCGGGCGCACACACCTACGGCGTGGGGTCCGGCGCGTCACCACTGGTCAGCGGGCACAGCGCCGCCAACGACGCGCTGGAGCACGACCTGGCCCGCCTGGTCGGCCTGCCGCGCGCGCTGTACTTCTACGCCGGTTTTTCAACCAACACCGGCATCGTGCCGGCGCTGGTGGGCAAGGGCGACGCGATTTTCTCGGACGCACTGAACCACGCCTGCCTGATCGACGGAGCCCGGCTGTCCAGCGCGCAAATCCACCGCTACGCCCACGCCGACCTGGCCGCGCTGGAGGCCGCACTGGCCGCCAGCCCGGCGCGCCGCAAACTCATCATGAGCGACGCGGTCTTCAGCATGGACGGCAACCTGGCCGACATTCCCGGCCTGTTGGCGTTGGCCGAGCGGTATGACGCGCTGCTGCTGCTGGACGACGCGCACGGCTTTGGCGTGCTGGGCCCCCGGGGCGCAGGCGCCCTGGCCGCCTGCGGGCTGACGGGCGCGGGCGCGTCCCCCCGCGTGCTGTACATGGCCACGCTGGGCAAGGCAGCCGGTGTGGCCGGGGCCTTTGTGGCGGGCAGTGACGCGCTGGTCGAGTGGCTGCTGCAAACCACCCGCAGCTACATTTTTGCCACTGCCGCCCCGGCCCTGCTGGCCAGTGCGCTGCGCGCCAGCATCACCCTGATTGAAAACGGCGACGACCGGCGGCAGCACTTGCAGCAGCTGATCACCCGGCTGCGGACAGGCCTGAGCACCGCCCTGGCCGGCCACCCCTGGCAGCTCGGCGCGTCCACCACCGCCATCCAGCCGCTGGTCATCGGCCCCAACGACGAGGCCCTGGCCGTGATGGAAGGGCTGCGCCAGCGTGGCCTGTGGGTGCCCGCCATTCGCCCGCCCACCGTGGCGCCAGGCACGGCGCGCCTGCGCATCGCGCTGTCGGCCGCCCACACCACCGCCGACATCGACCGGCTGGTCACCGCCATCGGTGAGCTGGCCGCAAGGTGTGATCGCTAGAATCCGCGCAACTTCGCCGCCACGCATCCCCCCGGCGGCTTTTAAGGAAAACCACGATGTCTTCAGTCCTCGAAAAACCCGTTCAGTTCCACGCGCCACGCGCTGCCGCCCCCCAACCAGACACGCAGGCCGAGCTGCGCTGGAGCGTTGACGCGATCGAAGCGCTGTTCAACCTGCCCTTTCCCGACCTGATGCACCAGGCCCAAGCCATTCACCGCGAGAACTTCGACCCCACCCACGTCGAGTTCGCCACACTGCTGTCGGTCAAAACCGGCGGCTGCCCGGAAGACTGCAACTACTGCCCCCAGGCCGCCCGCTTCGACACCGGTGTGGAAGCCAGCAAACTGATGGAATTGGACGCGGTGATTGACGCCGCCAAACGTGCCCAGGCCGCTGGCGCCACGCGGTTTTGCATGGGCGCTGCCTGGCGCTCCCCCAAAGACCGCGACATTGAGAAAGTCGCCGAGCTGGTGCGCGGCGTCAAGGCCCTGGGCCTGGAGACCTGCGCCACGCTGGGCATGCTGGAAGACGGCCACGCCCAAACTCTGCAAAGCGCCGGGCTGGACTACTACAACCACAACCTGGACAGCGCGCCCGATTTTTACGTCGACATCATCACCACCCGTGACTTCCAGGACCGCCTGGACACCCTGAGCCGCGTGCGCAGCGCGGGCGTCAAGGTCTGCAGCGGCGGCATTGTCGGCATGGGCGAAACCCGCCGCCAGCGTGCCGGCCTGGTGGCCGAGCTGGCCAATTTGTCGCCTTACCCCGAGTCGGTGCCCATCAACAACCTGGTCAAGGTCGAAGGCACACCGCTGGCCAACCAGGCCGACCTGGACCCGTTCGAGTTTGTGCGCACCATCGCCGTGGCCCGCATCACCATGCCCACCGCCCGCGTGCGCCTGTCGGCCGGCCGCCAGCAAATGGGGGACGCCATCCAGGCGCTGTGTTTCCTGGCCGGGGCCAATTCGATTTTTTACGGCGACAAACTGCTGACCACCGGCAACCCCGACACCGAAGCCGACGTGACCCTGCTGGCCCGGCTGGGCATGAAGGCCGCTGCGCCGCAGAACCACTGAGCCTTCGCCACATCCACAAGGACGCGCCATGAACGCCCCCGCCAGCCCCTACGGCACCCTGCCCCCCTCGTCCAACCCGTCCGTGCGCAAGCCGGTCAGCCTGCCGCGCCTGCGTGAAATGCACGCCAGCGGTGAAAAAATCACCATGCTGACCGCCTACGACGCGACATTTGCCGCCGTGGCCGACGCGGCGGGGGTCGAGTGCATTCTGGTTGGTGACTCGCTGGGCATGGTGTGCCAGGGCTTGTCCAGCACCGTGGGCGTGACGCTGGAGACCATGCGCCACCACACCGAGTGTGTGGCCACCGGCCTGCGCCGGGCGCAAGGCGTGGCCTGGCTGATCAGTGATCTGCCATTTGGGGCCTACCACGAGTCCAAGGAACAAGCGCTGCGCAGCGCTGTGACGCTGATGCAGGCGGGCGCGCACATGGTCAAGCTCGAAGGCGGCGGCTGGACCACCGAGGTGGTGCATTTCCTGGTCGAGCGCGGCATTCCCGTGTGTGCCCACCTGGGCCTGACGCCGCAAACCGTTCACGCCCTGGGCGGCTACCGGGTGCAGGGCAAGTCCGACGAAGCCGCCGCCACCCTGCAGCGCGACGCCAAAGCCCTGCAGGACGCCGGGGCCGCCATGCTGGTGCTGGAAATGGTGCCCGCCGCCCTGTCGGCCAGCCTGACCCAGACCCTGACGCACTGCGCCACCATCGGCATTGGGGCCGGCGTGGGCACGTCCGGCCAGGTGCTGGTGCTGCACGACATGCTGGGCGTGAACCTGGGCAAGATGGCCAGGTTTGTGCACAACTTCATGTTGGACGAGGGCAACAGCAGCCACAGCATTCGCGGGGCGATGGAAGCCTACGTCAAGGCCGTCAAGGCCCAGACCTTCCCGGACAACACGCTGCACGCCTGGTGAGCGGCTGAACAAGCCCTTCAAAACAACAACAACGACACCGACAACCACGACCCCCGCTGACCATGCACATCGTCCACACCATCGCCGACCTGCGCAAAGCCCTGCAGGGCTTTCAAAAACCCGCGTTTGTGCCCACCATGGGCAACCTGCATGACGGCCACATCGCCCTGGTGCAGCAGGCTAGGCCACTGGGTGACGTGACGGTGTCCAGTATTTTTGTCAACCGCCTGCAGTTTGCCCCGCACGAGGACTTCGACAGCTACCCCCGCACCCTGGACGCCGACGCCCAGCGCCTGGAAGCGGCCGGTTGCAACGTGCTGTTTGCCCCGCGTGAAAAAGACCTGTACCCCGAGCCGCAAACCTTCAAGATCCACCCCGCCACCGACCTGAGCGACATCCTCGAAGGCCACTTCCGGCCCGGGTTTTTCATTGGCGTCAGCACCGTGGTGCTCAAGCTGTTCTCGTGTGTGTTTGCGGGCATGCCGGCCGGGGTGGCGGCGTTTGGCAAGAAGGACTACCAGCAGGTCATGGTGGTGCGCCGCATGGTGCAGCAGTTCGCCCTGCCGATTGAAATTTTGGCCGGGGAAACCCAGCGCGCCGACGACGGCCTGGCCCTGTCGTCCCGCAATGGTTACCTGAACGCCGAGCAGCGGCAGGAGGCCGCCGAGCTGTCCAAAGCCCTGCGCCTGCTGGGTGAAGCCGCCCGCCGTACGCCCAAAGCCGACCTGCTGGCGCTGGAAGCCCAGGCCATGCAGGCGCTGGCCCGGCGCGGCTGGAAGCCCGACTACCTCACCGTGCGCCGCCGCAGCGACCTGCAAAGCCCCAGCGGCGACTTCAGCGCCGAGCCCCTGGTGGTGCTGGGCGCGGCCAAGCTCGGCAGCACCCGGCTGATCGACAACCTGGAAATCTGACGCACTGCAGCGCCTTGCAATCGCTATTAAATCAGGAGCGCTACCTGATTGAAACACCTAGGCTGGTGGGCGATTGGAGGCTTGAAACAGGTTCAAACACGCTGAAATTCGTTAAAAGTTAACACTCAAGTTAATTTTTAGCCGTTTCAAACGTCATCAATGCATCAAACCCGCCTGCTGCCTGCGGTTTGATTGCCTGAACAGCTACACAATTGATAGCACCCATGGCGAGCTGCGCAGCCGGGCAACCCGACTACGGCCCTACGTTATGAGAATCATTCGCATTTAAGGTACCATCGGCGGCTGTTTGAACACGGCGTCACGCCCCCCCGTTTGAGGAACCTCCATGCGATTGAAAACCACCCTGGCTGCCGCTGTGCTCGGCCTGGCCCTGTCAGCCCAAGCCACGGCCCAAACCCCCACCGCCGTCACCCCGGCGGGCGTGGCCACGCACTACGCCGCGCTGGTGCACGCCAACTACGAAGACACGCTGAGCGCAGCCCGCACGATGCAGGCCGCCATCAAAACCTTCACGGCAGCGCCGTCGGTGGACGCGCTGGCGGCGGCCCGCAAGGCCTGGCTGGACGCGCGCGAGTTTTACGGCCAGACCGAAGCGTTTCGCTTCTACGGCGGCCCGATCGACGGGGCCAATGGCCCTGAAGGCCGCCTCAATGCCTGGCCGATGGACGAGTCCTATGTCGACGCAGTGGTCGGCAAGAAAACGTCGGGGTTTGTCAACAACCCCAAGCAGGCGCTGACCAAGCAGGCGCTGTCCCGCATGAACGAGCGCGGCGGTGAAGAAAACATCGCCACCGGCTGGCACGCCATCGAGTTCATGCTGTGGGGCCAGGACTTGTCCGAGACGGGTCCCGGTGACCGCAGCTTCACGGACTTTGTGGACGGCAAAGCCCCCAACGCGGCCCGCCGCCGGCGGTACCTGACGGTGGTCACCGAGCTGCTGGTGGACGACCTGTCTGGCCTGGTGCGCGCCTGGGCACCGGGGCAAAAAGCCAACTACCGCACCCTGTTTGAAAAAGGCGGCAACGAGTCGGTGCGCAAGATGCTGGTGGCGCTGGGCTCGCTGTCACGCGGGGAACTCGCCGGTGAGCGGCTGGAAGTCGCCCTGGCCAGCCAGGACCAGGAAGACGAGCACAGCTGCTTTTCAGACAACACGCACCGCGACGCAGTGGCCAACGCCAAAGGCATTGAAAACGTCTGGCTGGGCCGCTTCACCCGCGCCGACGGCCGCGTGCTGCAAGGCGCCAGCTTGCGCGACCTGGTCGCCACCAAAGACGCGCTGCTGGCTGACAGGACCACCCAGCAGATCAGCAACTCGGTCAAAGCCGCCGAGGCGATTCCCGCCCCGTTTGACCGCGCCATCGTCGGCGACAAAACCGCCCCAGGCCGCCAAAGCATTGAAAAAACCATCGCCAGCCTGACGGCGCAGTCCAGCGCTCTGGTGGCCGCAGCCAACGCCGTGGGCATCACCAAGCTGACGTTGGTGCAGCCTTGAGGCGGCCAGGAGCCTGGCTGGCCGCAGCGCTGGCCATGGCCGGCTTGGGCGCGGCCACAGCCAGCTTGCAGGCGGCCAGCGACCCCCATGGCCCCAGCGACCCGCTGGGTGAAAAAACCGGCGGGGCCACCACCGTGTACGCCAACGGCCAGAACGCCTTTTCATTCCCGGCGGCCAACCTGCCGGACGACGAGCGCACCCGCTTTGTCATTGGCAACTCGTTTTTCAAACGCAACTGGGTGGAAGCGCCCGCCTCCACCACCGCGCGGGACGGCCTGGGCCCGCATTTCCTGGCGCGCTCGTGCGCCGGCTGCCACTTGCTCGACGGGCGTGGCGCGCCGCCGGCCTTCAACCGCAGCGCGGCGGACGAACAAACGCTGGCCCTGCTGATCCGCCTGTCGGTGCCGGGCACTGACGCGCACGGCGGGCCACGGCCCGAGCCGGTCTATGGCGACCAGTTCAACACCGCCGCCATCCAGAACGTGAAACCCGAGGGCGAGGTGGCGATGCACTTCAAGCCCATCCGGGGCCAATTTGCCGACGGCACCCGCTACACGCTGCAGCAGCCGCAGTACACGCTGCGCCGCCTGGGCTACGGGCCGCTGGACCCGCAAACCATGCTCAGCCCACGCATCGCCCCACAGGTGATGGGCGTGGGCCTGCTGGAGTCGATTGCCGAGCAGGACATTCTGGCCAACGCCGTTCGCCAAGCTGCGGAGCCTGGCCCCATCAAGGGCCAGCCCAACCGCGTGTGGGACGCGTTTGCCGGGCGCGACATGCTGGGCCGCTTTGGCTGGAAGGCCAACGTGGCCACGCTGGCCCACCAGACGGCCGGTGCCTTTCATGGCGACATCGGCATCACCTCGCGCCAGTTTCCGAGCGAGACCTGCACACCCGCCCAGAAAGACTGCGCCGCCCAGCCCAGCGGGGCCAAGCCAGGCCAGCCCGAAATTGACGATCAGACGCTGGGGCAAGTGGTGTTCTACCAAGCCACGCTGGCCCCACCGGCGCGGCGCGGCGCGAACGACGCGCAGGTGCTGCAGGGCCAGCGCCTGTTTGCACAGGCCCAGTGCGCCGCCTGCCACCGCCCGTCCTACACCACCGCCGCCGGCCCGTTCCCGCGCCTGACCAGCCAGGCCCTGCAGGGCCAGACCATCTGGCCCTACACCGACCTGCTGCTGCACGACATGGGCCCCAGCCTGGCCGACGGCCGCCCGGACTTTCTGGCCAACGGCCGCCAATGGAAAACCCCGCCGCTGTGGGGCATTGGTCTGTTCAAAGAAGTCAACGGCCACACCCGGCTGCTGCACGACGGGCGAGCCAACGGCGTGCTGGAAGCCGTTTTGTGGCACAGCGGCGAGGCCCAGGCCAGCCAGCAGCAGGTGTTGCAGATGAAAAAAGCCGAGCGCGACGCGCTGGTGAAATTTGTGGAGTCCCTGTGATGTTGGTACGCAGAACCTGGCTGGCTGTACTGGTTGCGGGCCTGAGCCTGTCGTTGAAGGCCCTGGCCCAGCCCGCCCCGCCCGCCTTGCCCGTGGTGGCCTTCCCCTTCTACAACGCAGCCCACGCCATGCAGGGGCTGCACCAGCATCTGCTGGTGCCCCGCGCGCAGGCTTTTGCCGAGGCGTCGCAGCAGCTGCTGACGCGCACCACCGCCTACTGCGCCAGCCCTGGCGGTGCAGCCGCACTGAGCCCGGTGCGCCAGCAATGGCAGGCCACCTTGCAGGCCTGGGAGGCGCTGTCCAGCGTGGGCACCGGCGCGGTGCTGGCACGGCGCGCCCAGCGGCAGATTGATTTCTGGCCAACGCGCCCGGCGCTGATCGAGCGGGCGATGGCCCGCCTGCCGCAGGGCGAGCAGGCCATGGCGCTGGTCGGCACCCCGGCCAAGGGACTGCCCGCGCTGGAGTGGCTGCTGTGGCGCCAACCCGCCCAGCCCGCCACGCCCGCGTGCGCCTTTGCCCAAGAGCTGACCCGGGACGTAGCGCGGGAAGCCCAGGCCCTGCTGCTGGCCGAAACCCAAACCGCCACCCAGGCCTGGGACGATGAAGACCACCAGGACGCCGCCCGCCAGGGCATGGAGGAGTGGATCAACCAGTGGCTGGGCGGGCTGGAGCGCCTGCGCTGGGCGCAGATGGAAAAGCCGCTCAAAGCCGCCCCCGCCGGGCAACGCCCCGCCTACGCCCGCCAAGCCAGCGGCAGCGACGCCGCCAGCTGGCAAACCCAGTGGCGCACGCTGCGCGAACAAGCCGGCCTGACCGACGCACAACGCCGCGCCCCGCCCCAGCCCGGCCTGGCCCTGATTCCCATCGAGGCGCTGCTGATGGGCCAGGGCCACCTGGCGCTGGCCGCCCGCTGGCACACCGCCCTGGCCCAGGCCGACCAGGCCGTGGCCAGCGCCGACCCCACCCGCGCGCCCAGCGTGCTGGCCGCATCGGCGGCGCTGAAGTCGCTGAACCTGCTGTTTCAAAACGAGGTGGCGGGCTCCTTGAACATTCCGCTGGGGTTTTCAGATGCCGACGGAGACTGACCCCGTGGACCCGGTGAATCCGGTGAACCTGGTCAGCCCCCTGCGGCGGCGCTGGCTGGGGGCCGTGGCCGTGGGCGGGCTGCTCCACCCGCTGGGCGCCGTGCAGGCTGGCCAAGCCTGCGCGCCCACGCGCCTGCTGTGCGCCTGGCAAAGCAGCGACGCGCACCACATCGGGCTGCTGGACGTCGGCGCTGACACCGCCACCGTGCAGCAATCCCTGGTGGTGCCCACCCGCGCCCACGGCCTGCTGGTAGAAGCCAGCGGCAGCCTGCTGGCCATGGCGCGCCGCCCCGGCGACTGGCTGGTGCGCTGGCAGCCGCGCACCGCCACCCGGGCCGAGTCCACGCAGTGGCAGTGGGTCGAAGACGACCGCCGCTTCAACGGCCATGTGATGGCCAGCCCCGACGGCCGCACGCTCTGGACCACCGAAACCGACCTGGACACCGGCCAGGGTTTTGTGGCCGTGCGCGACGTGCGCACGCTGGCCAAAACCGCCGAATGGGCCACCCAGGGCATGGACCCGCACGAGCTGCTGGTGCTGCCGCGCCGCCTGGGCGATGTGCCGGCCGGCAGCCTGCTGGTGGCCAACGGCGGCATCCCGTCCCAGAGCGAAACCGGGCGCGCCAAACGTGACTTGGGAAGCATGGACGCATCACTGGCGGCCCTTGGCGGCCGCACCGGGCGCGTGCTGGGCCAATGGCGCTTGAGCGACCCGCGCCTGAGCATCCGCCACTTGGCGTGGGACGCTGCGTCCGGGCACGTTGGCATCGCGCTGCAAGCCGAGCATGACGACCCCGCCGCCCGTCAAGCCGCCCCGCTGCTGGCCGTGTGGAACGGCCACGCCCTGAAAACCGCCAGCGGGCAGCCTGCCCTGGCCGGTTACGGCGGCGACATCTGCGCCCGGCCCGGCGGTGGCTTCATCGTCAGCGGCACGCGCGCGCACCAGCTCGCCGTGTTTGACGCACAGGCCAACTGGCAAGCCAGCCACCCGCTGGAAGACGCCTGCGCCCTGGGCAACGCCGCTAGCCGCTGGTGGGCCGCAGGCCGCGCCCGCGTGCTGACCGCCACCCCGCACGCACCCACCGCGCTGCCTGCCGACCTGCGGCTGGACAACCACTGGCAGGCCGTTAGCGTCTAAAAATTAACATCCAGGTTAAATTTTGGGCCAATCAGCGGCCTTGCAGCCTCAAAAATGAACCTGTAGGTTAATTTTTGACGATTTTCAGCCTGTTTTTAACATCAAATCAGGCTGCAGCCCTTGATTTACTTGCGGGACGCGCTATTAATTAAATAGCGGCTGAATGGGCATTCAGCGCACTGTTAGTGCGCGCCTTCAGCCCTGCACACCCTCAGCCGTGGGCCCGCGCCCCATCAGGGCGGCCACGGCGTCGGCGGCGGTGATGTGGCCGTCAAGCAGGGCCACCACAGCCGCTGAAATCGGCATGTCAACGCCCAGGCTGGTGGCGCGCTGCACCACGGTGCGGGCGCAGTAAACGCCTTCAGCCACATGGCCCAGAGCGGCCACCGCTTGGTCCAGCGTCTGGCCTTGCGCCAGCGCCAGGCCGACCTTGCGGTTGCGGCTCAGGTCGCCCGTGGCCGTCAGCACCAGATCCCCCAGGCCGGACAAGCCGGTGAAGGTGTCGGCGCGGGCGCCCAGCGCCAGGCCCAGGCGGGTCATTTCGGCCAAGCCACGGGTGATCAGCGCGGCCCGGGCGTTCAGCCCCAGCTGCAGGCCGTCACACAGGCCGGTGGCGATGGCCAGCACGTTTTTAACCGCGCCGCCCACTTCCACACCCACGATGTCGTCGTTGGCGTAGACCCGCAGCGTGGGGCTGTGAAAGGCGTGGACCAGCGCGTCACGCACGCTGGCGTGCACGCTGGCGGCCACCAGGGCGGTCGGTTGGCCGCGTGCCACTTCTTGTGCAAAGCTGGGGCCGCTGAGCACGCCCGCTATTAAATCAGGAGCAGTAGAGGCAAGTATTTCGTGGACCAGCAGGCCAAACGGTTGATCTTTTGAATCTGGAGGGGTCTGGGGGCTGCTGAACGGCGCTTCAAACCCCTTGCTGAGCCAGGCCACGGGCGCGCGGCAGTGCTCCAGCGCCTGCAGCATGGCGCGCGCGGCCGACACGGGTGTGGCCAGCACGACCAGATCCTGGCCCTGCACCGCCTGCATCAAGGGGGTGTCACCCCCTTGCACCTGCAGCGCGCTGGGCAGCGTGATGCCGGGCAGGTAACGCGGGTTGCTGCCCTGCGTCTGCAGGGTGTGGGCCAGCGCCACGTCGCGCGACCAGAGGGTGACGCGGTGGCGCGGGCCCTGGGCGGCGGCGTTGGCGGCCAGGGCGGTGCCCCAGGCCCCCGCACCGATGACGAGGATGTTCATGGATTCACCATGACAAGGCCCGGCGCAGCATCAAACGGATTTAAACAATGATTTGTTCAGGCGCGGGCGTGGCCAGTGCGGCTTCAGCAGCGGCGGCTTGCTGCTGGTCGTACATGCCCTGGAAGTTGATTTCGGCCATGTGCACAGGCGGGAAACCACCGCGCTGCACCACGTCGGCGACGTTGCTGCGCAGGTAGGGGTAGACGATTTGTGGGCAGGCGATGCCGAGGATGGCGTTGAGCTGCTCTTGCGGCATGTGGCGGATTTCAAAAATGCCAGCTTGTTTGGCTTCGACCAAAAACACGGTTTTCTCGCCGATCTTGGTGTGAACCGTGGCGGTCACGGTGACTTCAAACAGGCCGTCGGCCACAGGCGCTGCGTCCACGCCGAGCTGGATGTCCACGCTGGGCTGGTCGGGGTTGAGCAAAATCTCGGGCGAGTTGGGCTGCTCCAGGGAGACGTCTTTCAGGTAGACGCGCTGGATTTGGAACACGGGGTCAAGATTGGCTTCAGCCATGGTGGTCTTTCGGTTGGAAATTGAAATGAGTCGGGATGAAACAGGTCACGGACAACGGCACAAACCCCCGTTGTCAGCGCAAAGCCGCCCGCATTATGTCAGCGCGCAGGCCCGGCTTTTGGCGGGCCAGGGGCGGCGGCTCAGGCGGCGTTGAGCAGCGGCAGCAGGCCGCCTTTGCTGTCCAGCGCCACCAGGTCGTCGCAGCCGCCGATGTGCTGCTCGCCGATGAAAATCTGCGGCACGGTGCGCCGGCCAGTGATGTCCATCATCGTCTGGCGCTCACCCGCCACCAGATCCACCCGGATTTCATCGAGTTCGGCCACGCCGCGTGACTTGAGCAGCTGTTTGGCCTGAATGCAGTAGGGGCATGTGCCCGTGGTGTAGATTTTGACGATTGGCATGGGTAAATTCCTGTGGAGGGCGGGCCAGCCCTTGGCACCAAGGGTGGTCGCAGGCGGTCGATCAAAAAAGCGATCAAGCCCGCTGAAGATGGGGCTTGCTCAGGCTTTTTCCACGGGCAGCGTAGCGTCTTTCCAGCTTTTGAGCCCGCCGCCTAATGCTTGGGCCTGCTCGTAGCCGAGTTTTTTGGCCACGGCCACAGCGCGGCTGGCGCGGGCTCCGGTGGCGCACACCAGAATCAAGGGAAGCGCCTTGTTTTTGACTGCGCCGGGGAGTTTTTCCTCCAGCTGGGCCAGGGGCAGGTTTTTGGCACCGCCGATGTGGCCGGTGGCAAATTCGTCAGCCTCGCGCACGTCGATGACCACCGCTTTGTCGCGGTTGATCAGCTGCACCGCGCCGCTGGCGGTCAGCGCGCCAGCGTTCATGCTGCCTGCGACCAGCGGCCACATCAACATGCCGCCCGAGGCGAGCGCGACCGAAATCAGCATCCAGTTGTCCATCAAAAATTTCACGTGAGCCTTCGTTAGGGTTGCAAACAACCGATGATTTTAGAATGCAGAGCGAAATCCCTTCACAACGGCCCTGACGGCCGCCTTCAAAACTCTGGATCGCCTCTTCCGATGTCACAAACCGCGTACAAACTTGTCCTGATTCGCCACGGCGAGTCCACCTGGAACCTTGAGAACCGCTTCACCGGCTGGACCGACGTGGACCTGACCGACACCGGTGTGGCCCAGGCCAAAAACGCCGGGCAGCTGCTCAAGGCCGAAGGTTATGACTTCGACGTGGCCTACACCAGCGTGCTCAAGCGCGCGACCCGCACGCTGTGGCACGCGCTGGACGAGATGGACCGCACCTGGCTGCCCGTGGTGCACAGCTGGCGCCTCAATGAGCGGCATTACGGCGCGCTGCAGGGCCTGAACAAGGGCGAAACAGCCAAAAAATACGGTGACGACCAGGTGCTGGTCTGGCGCCGCAGCTACGACACCCCGCCGCCCGCCATGGAGCCGGGTGATGAGCGCAGCGAACGGGGCGATCGCCGCTACGACAAGTTGCAAGCCGAACAAATCCCGTTGACCGAGTGCCTCAAAGACACGGTGGACCGCGTGCTGCCGTTCTGGACCGACGCCATGGCCCCGGCCATTCAGGCGGGCAAACGCATCGTGGTGGCTGCGCACGGCAACTCGATCCGCGCCCTGATCAAGTACCTGGACAACATCTCCGACGACGACATCGTGAGCCTGAACATCCCCAACGGGATTCCGCTGGTCTATGAGCTGGACAGCCACCTCAAGCCCATTCGCCACTACTACCTGGGCGACAGCGATGCTGCAGCCAAGGCTGCGGCGGCTGTCAGTGCGCAGGGCAAGGCCTGAGTCTGCAGCGTTGGCGATGTAAAAGTCCGGTAAAAACCCAGTAAAACCCACTCATTGACCGCGTTTTGCCCCCAAAACGCGGAGCTTTGCATGCCAGAACTGCTGCGTGTGCGGAACTGAAATGAGTGGTCTTTCTCCTAGGTGTATATTGTTTTGCAACTGGATTTTTAAGGTGTTTTTATGGGTCAAAAGCTCAAGATAGCAGGCTGGATTTCAATGGGCGCCATCGCTGGTGCGCTGACCACGGTGCAGCTGCAGGCTGTGGCACGCGGTGGACTGGCGCCCATGCCACTGGAAGAGCTGCAACAGCTTGCCGCCGTTTTTGGCATGGTCAAGTCCGACTATGTCGAGCCAGTGGACGAGAAAAAACTCATCACTGACGCGATTTCGGGGATGGTGTCCAGCCTGGACCCGCACTCGGTGTACTTTGACAAAAAGTCCTACAAGGAATTCCGCGAAGGCACGTCAGGGCGTTTTGTGGGCGTGGGCATTGAGATCAGTCAGGAAGACGGGCTGGTCAAGGTGGTGTCCCCCATCGAAGGCTCCCCCGCCGACCGGGCTGGCCTGAAACCCAACGACTTGATCACCCGCATCGACGACACCGCCGTCAAAGGCCTGAGCCTCAACGAAGCCGTGAAAAAAATGCGTGGCGAGCCCAAAACCAAGGTGCTGCTGACGATCTTCCGCAAGGACGAAAACCGCACCTTTCCGGTCACCATCACACGTGAAGAAATCCGCACCCAGTCGGTGCGCGGCAAGGTGGTGGAGCCCGGCTACGCCTGGATTCGCTTAAGCCAGTTCCAGGAACGCACCGTGGATGACTTTGTCACCAAGGTAGACCAGATTTACAAGCAGGAACCCAAGCTCAAAGGCCTGGTACTGGACCTGCGCAACGACCCGGGCGGCCTGCTGGATGCAGCTGTGGCGATTTCTGCGGCCTTTTTGCCTGAAAACGTGACCGTGGTGTCCACCAATGGCCAGCTGGCCGAAAGCAAGTTCACCTTCAAGGCCTCGCCCGAGTTTTACCAGCGCCGCAACGGGCCGGACCCGCTCAAAACCCTGCCGGTGGCGCTGAAAACAGTGCCGCTGGTGGTGCTGGTCAATGAAGGCTCGGCCTCGGCGAGCGAGATCGTCGCCGGTGCGCTGCAGGACTACAAACGCGGCACCATCATGGGCACGCAGACCTTCGGCAAGGGCTCGGTTCAGACCGTGCGCCCGCTGGGCCCGGACACCGGCATCAAGCTGACCACGGCGCGCTACTACACGCCCAGCGGCAAGTCGATCCAGGCCAAGGGCATCGTGCCAGACGTGCTGGTGGACGACACCGCCGAGGGCAGCCCGTTTGCCGCGCTGCGCACCCGTGAGGCAGACCTGGAAAAACACCTGAACAGCGGCCAGGGTGCCGAGGTGAAAGACGCCGGGCGTGAAAAGGCCCGCGAAGAAGCACTCAAACGCCTGGACGAAGAAGCCAAAAAAACGCCGGAGCAACGCCGCCCACCCGAGTTGGGCAGCGACAAGGACTTCCAGCTGGCCCAGGCGATCAACCAGCTCAAAGGCCGCCCGGTGCTGATCAGCAAGACCGCCGTGGTGGAAAACAAGAACGAGAAAAAAGACAACTGATCCCGACACCCGCGCAGGGTGGTGACAGCGTTCCCCCTTCAACACGGCCTTGCGCCGTGTTGTTGTTTCTGCCCCGCCCTTTCCCGCCCCCTGAAACACTGAGCCCCCGCATGACCGACGACCAACTGCTGCGCTATTCCCGTCACATCCTGCTCGATGAACTGGGCATTGAAGGCCAGCAGCGTCTGCTGCAGTCGCACGCGCTGATCGTGGGCGCGGGTGGTTTGGGCTCCCCTGCGGCGCTGTACCTGGGCAGTGCCGGTGTGGGCCGCATCACGGTGGTGGACCACGACCGGGTGGACGCCACCAACTTGCAGCGGCAAATTGCCCACAACCTGGATCGCATCGGCCAGCCCAAGGCCGACTCGACCCGCCAAGCCATTGCAGCCCTGAATCCCGACGTTGAGGTGACCCCCATCAGCCAGAAGGCCGACGACGCCACACTCGACGCGCTGGTCCGCTCGGCCGATGTGGTGCTGGACTGCACCGACAACTTTGCCACCCGGCACGCCATCAACCGAGCCTGCGTGGCGCACCAGAAACCACTGGTGTCTGGCGCGGCCATCCGGTTTGACGGACAGGTCAGCGTATTCGACGCCCGCCGCGCGGACTCGCCCTGCTACGCCTGCGTGTTCCCGGACACCGCCACGTTTGAAGAAGAACGCTGCGCCACCATGGGGGTGTTTGCGCCGCTGGTGGGCATCATCGGGGCCATGCAGGCGGCAGAAGCGCTCAAGCTGCTGTGCGGCATTGGGGAGCCGTTGACCGGCCGACTCCTGATGCTGGACGGCCGCGCGATGGCTTGGAACGACATCCGACTCGGCCGGGACACCGCCTGCCCGGTGTGCTCGGCGGCGCACCGCCAGAGCCTGCCAAGTTCACCGGGTTGACTTGATCACCGTCGCCTTGCCCTGCGCGGCCGTGTTCAGCGCTTTGGCGCAGTCAGCATCCTGACCGGGGCCGGTTTCAATCGTGGCGGCCAGCGCCAGCAGTGGGTTGATCACCCCCAGCGCCAACGCCAACCCGGCCCGGCCACCGAGGGCCAGCTTGTCCGGCCCAGCCGACGGTGAGGCGAAGGTGCCGCCGATGCGCAGCGGGGAGCGAAAACTCAAAATACTCACGTCTTTGGGCTGGGGGCTGAGCAACAGGTCCAGTGTTTCATCGGCCAGGTTGACCTTGCCCTGCCCGTTGATGACGGTG
The DNA here is from genome assembly GCA_046154065.1 of Polaromonas sp. Lineage (GTDB taxonomy): Bacteria > Pseudomonadota > Gammaproteobacteria > Burkholderiales > Burkholderiaceae_C > Polaromonas. Next base: position 17,350 of record JBJXEI010000125.1, read on the forward strand.
TCCGACGTGTCCAGCACAATGGTGCGGCTGGTCATCAGGCCGTCCTTGACGTCGAAGGCGGCGGCCGCGCATTGCAGCCGAACGTTGCGGTCACCGCGCAGAAAAAACTTGATCACCTCGCCGCCGTCCAGCCCCAAAAACTCCATCAGGATGTTGCTGATCTCGCCCTTGCCCATCAGCAAAGCCACATTGCCCGACGCGCTGCCAAGCATCTGCGCCGCCGAGTTGCCACGCCCTTTCAGGTCCAGCTGGCCACTGAACTTGCCCAAGCTGTTTTTGGTCAGGTCCACCGTCGGGAACAGCTTGTTGAACTGAATGGCGCGCACGTCAAGCTGGGTGGCCAACACCGCGGGTTTGACGCTGGCGTCAATGCGGATGCTGCCCGCCACCGTGCCACCCGCCAGGCCGATCGAAATAGGCGTCAGGTCCAGCACACCGGCATTGAGCTTGATGTGGACCGAGCCCTTGTCCAAAGGCAGCGCCTCGACATGGCGAATGTCGGCGGCGGAGTACGTCACGTCCGCGTTCATGGCGTTGAGTTTTTCAAAGTCCAGCACGGCGGTGGGCAGCACCTTGCCGGTTCGGGGTGCAGGGCTGGGCGCCGGTGCTGGTCCGTCTTCACTGACAGCGACCGCAGCCTTGCCAGCCGCTGCTGCACGCGGTTGCACACCGACCACGGCGCCCAGGTCGGTGAAATCCAGCACCTTGGACTGCACCTTGCCGCTCAACATCGGGATGGCACCCGCAGTGTCAAAACTGAGGTTGCCGCTGAGGTCCGAACTGCCCAGCACGCCTTGGATTTTCTCAGCAGCCCACACCGTGCCCCGGTGGGTCAGTTGGCCCTTGAGTTTGTAAGGTGGCGTGGACGGCAGCACCACCCCGGTGAGGCGGTACAGCAGCGCGAGGTTTTGTCCCTGAATGTCAAAGCTGGCGTTCAGCGCCCCCAGCTCAGACAGGTTGGTGATGGTGCCCTTGGCGTTCAGACGTGTTTTTCCTGCCACGGCGTTCACTTCCAGCGGAAAAACGCCCTCGATGTTTTTGCTCAACTGCAGCACGCCGCCTGTTCGCCCATCCGCAGTGAAGGCTTCGCCCTTCCAGCGGCCGCTGGCACGGTAGCTCAGGGGCAAAGCAGCATCGGGCCCCGCCCCTTCGGCGGCCACTGCAAACTGCGCCGTGACGTCGGCCCCCTGGCCAACGGCCTTGTATTTCAGCGTGCCTTTGTCCACCAGCAAAGTGCCGATGTCAGGCACCGCACTGGTGTCGGAGGTGTCGCGAGACAGCGCCCATGTGCGTCGGCCGTCCGGTTCGATCTGCAGGCCGATCTCCGGCTCGCTCAGCGCCACGCGTGGCAAATTCAGCTTGCCCAGCAGCAGCGGCCAGAGCTTGATGTCGAACTCTGCCGACCTGGCTTTGAGCAAGTAGGGCTCACCGGCCCATTCCGGATTGGCAAGTTCCACGCCGTCAAGCCGCACCGTGGTGGTTCGGCCCAAGCTCACGTCCAGTTGCCGGGTGATCTCGAACCGCCGCCCCAGCTCACCGGACACATAACGGTTGATTGGCGCCCGAAGCAGGTCCCAGGGGAAAAAGGTGAGCAGCAACACCAGGACCACCAGCAGGCCTGCAGTTGCCAGCAGCCACCGCTTGGCGGTGCTGGATAAAAACGGGGGGGAGACGGTCATGGGCGATGTGGTTCCGGTGGACGGACACCCTCGTGCAGCGTGGACGATGAGTGGCCAAGGGCCTCAGGATGCGGGCAACGCAAAGGGTTTGGCCGCATTGAAGACCCAGGGTTTTCAACTTTGCAGTGTGCACTGCGGCGCTCGGTGAGTCCGTCAGCCAGCAGCGGCCGACCCTGTGGGCTGCAGCCTACAGCCAAAAGCACCCGTCGGGTCAGTAGGAAACCTCCTACAGGCAGTGGCCGCAGTCACTGGCAGAATCGCCAACGCAACAGCGATATATTGGACGCAATAGACCCCAAAACCCGCTAATATTTTCTTTGCTCTTTGTCTGCCATTCGACATCATCTTGGATGACAGAGCACGCCCCACTTGGATCTGAGCAGTGAGACTGAAAACCTACATCGTCGAAGACAACCCGACCATTCGTGAGAACTTGATCGCCACCTTGGAAGAGCTTGCCTGTGTGGATGCGGTTGGAACGTCGGAAACCGAAAACGAAGGCAAGCTTTGGTTGACCGAGCACCTGGGTGAATGGGACCTGGCCATCGTGGACCTGTTTTTGAAGCAAGGTAGCGGTCTGGGTGTGCTGGCAGCGTGCCGTGATCGGGACCCCACCCAGAAAGTGGTGGTGCTCAGCAACTACGCCACAACAGACATCCGCCAGCGCTGCGCCCAACTTGGCGTGGACGCGGTGTTTGACAAATCCAACGAAATAGATGCGCTGGTCGACTATTGCATCGAGCAAAGTCGTGCATCACAGTAGCGGCGGCCGGGCACCTCAGGCAGCGCGTTGCACGCACCATTCACACAGACAGCCCCGACACCGGGCGAGGCTGCTGCGCAGGGAGTGGCGCTCAATCAATCAGCTTGTTTTTCAGTGCGTAGTAGGTCAGATCACTGTTGGAGTTCAGGCTCATTTTCTCCATCACACGGGTGCGGTAGGTGCTGACGGTTTTCACGCTCAGCGACAAGGCCTTGGCAATGTCGCCGGCCGTCTCGCCCTTGGCCAGCTTCAGGAACACCTGAAACTCACGCTCGGACAATTGTTCGTGCGCTGCCACATCGTTCGGGCGGTTCAATTGCTGGGCCAGCAACTCGGCCACCGCAGGCGTGATGTAACGCTTGCCCAGAGAAATCACCCGAATAGCGTCCACGATGTCCGACGGGTCGCATTCCTTGTTCAGGTAGCCGCTGGCGCCTTGACGAATCAGGTTCACGGCGTAGTGTTCTTCCGGGTAGCCGCTCAAAATCAAAATGCCCACATCCGGCGCTTTGGCACGGATCATGGCCAGTGCATCAATGCCGCTTTGGCCGGGCATGGACAAGTCCATCACCAGGATGTCGAGTTCGACGTTGCGCACCAGGTCAATCGCTTCACGGCCGCTGGCGGCCTCACCGACCACACGCAAATCAACCTGGTCAGAGAAGAACTGCTTGAGCCCGGAGCGGACGATGGCGTGATCATCCACAATGCCAATTTTTATCATGTTGCTGTCTTTCGGTAACGCTCCCATCGGAGCAAATGCAGTGGAAATCGGGGGCCGCGCCCAGGATGGGCACGGCGCTGAATTGCTCATTATTGACGAAGAAATGCAGGACTTGACGAATGATCGCGTCGACTGCGCGCTTTTCAAGACCCGCCTGCTCACGGCGCGGGTGCGTACGCGGGGTCGTCTTTGCAGCCCCTGCCACCCGGAATGACGACTTGCCTGCTTTTAGAAAAATACCGCTGGCACCGACCCAATTTTTGAACTCTGCGCTTTTTGTAACCTCTGCAACAGAGGTAAGAAAAGTTTGACACCTGCAGCAACGGAGCCTTTAGTGAAGAAGTTTTCAATCCCGAAAATGTCCATCAGCATGCCATTGGCTGTGTTGGCCGCCATCGTTCTGATTTTCATCAACGAGGCCAGTTTCCACGAATCCACGGAAGCTGCCGCCAACATCGAGGAAGCCCAGCAAACCCGCACGGCCATCAACAAGCTGCTGCAAAACATGCTGGACGCTGAAACCGGTCAGCGCGGCTACCTGTTGACCGGGGAAGAGCGCTACCTCGAGCCCTACAACACGGCGGTTGACAACATCGGACAGAACCTGGACGGGCTGCGCGTGCTGTTCACCCCCTACAAGGACCAGCTGGCCGAACTCAGCGTGCTGTCCCGCACCATCTCGCGCAAGATGGCCGAAATCGACCTGACTGTGCGCATGCGCAAGCAAGGCAAGGAAGACGCCTGGAAGTTTGTGCTGACCACCGACGTCGGCATCGAGCACATGACCCAGATCCGGGAGCAGGCCACCAAACTGGCTGGTGCGAGCATCCAGAAAATGGAGCTGGGACAAAACCAGATCAAGAAAACACTGCAGCTGTCGCGCATCGGGGTGGCCACCATGGCGCTGGCCGGTTTGCTGGCGTTTTACATGTACCTGCTGCAGACCAAGGCGCTGCTGGCGTCAGGCCAACGCGAACAGGAGTCCTTGCAGCGGGAACGTGACCAGCTGGGCCTGCAGGTCAAGGAGCGCACTGCCAACCTGGCCGAGTTGGCCACGCACCTGCAAAACGTGCGGGAAGATGAGCGTGGCCATCTGGCGCGGGAACTGCATGACGAACTGGGCGCATTGCTGACGGCCGCCAAGCTCGACGTGGCCCGGCTGAAGTCACGACTGATCGGCAACCTGCCCGAGGCGGCTGAACGGCTGGAACACCTGACCACCACGCTGAACAGCGGCATCGCGCTGAAGCGCCGCATCGTCGAGGACCTGCGCCCATCCTCGCTGTCCCACCTGGGGCTGGTGGCCTCACTGGAGATTCTGGCCAGGGAGTTTGAAGAGCGCTCGGGGCTGACGATCACCACCGACCTGGAGCAGGTCGAGTTGGGCGGCTCATCGCAGCTGACGGTCTACCGGCTGGTGCAGGAGTCGCTGACCAACATGGGCAAGTATGCGGAAGCGACACAGGCGCGCATCACCCTGGAAGACTTTGAAGGCTACATCAGCATCGACGTGACGGATGACGGCAAAGGCTTCAACACTTCGGCTGTTGGTGCGGGCAGCCATGGCCTGGCGGGCATGCGCCACCGCGTTGAAGCGGCGGGCGGCAAACTCACGGTCACCAGCGCGGAAGGCCAGGGCACCCGCATTTCCGCCGTGCTGCCCAAGTCCGTTTAGGCCCGCCCGGACAACGCCGCACCGGCCTGTGCCCTAGCCTGCGTGGCCGCGCTTTACGCACGGTAACAAACCGTCAGCGCCTTCCTACAGCGGAGCCGCCGCTGCGCCGACATGGGCACACGCCACCAGCCGATGGGTGCGCCACTGTGGACTGCCTACGATTGCATCAAGCGTTTGAAAAGCGCTGATCGCTCAACCCGCACACCCCAGTGACACCCTTCAAGGAGAGGCCCATGCTGCACTACTCAGTTGTTTTTCTAGTGATCGCCCTGATCGCAGCCGTCTTCGGCTTTGGCGGCATCGCGGCCGGTGCGGTGGAAATCGCCAAGATCCTGTTCGTGATTTTTGCAGTGATGGCCGTGGTCAGTTTTGTGGTCAGCCTGATCAAGAAGAACTGACCTGACTGACTTTGATGTGCGTCGCGCCCAAAGCCGCGCACCCCATCGACCCATTGATTATTTAACCAACCAACCCAAGGATCAGCCATGATTTTCTCTGCCTCAAAAACACAAGACGCTGCCAACACCGCCCGTACTGCCTCGGAAGATCTGGCCAACACGGCGGGCCGCGCTGTGGACTCAACCCGCGAATTTGCCAACGACGCGCTGGACAAAGCTGAAAGCAAAGTGCGCGAGTTCAGCAGCAACATCGACCCCACCGTGAACCTGCTGGCGTCCAAAGCCCAGAAACTGGCCCAGCAAAGCTTTGACATGGCGTCTGAGGCCAAAGAGCGTGCCCAGCAGCAACTCAAGCGTGCAGCCGGTGCCACCACTCAATACGTGTCGGAGCAGCCCCTGCGCTCGGTGCTGATCGCTGCCGCTGTCGGAGCCGGCGTGGCCCTGCTGATTTCCGCCACACGCAACCGCGACCGCTACTGAACGGCGCACCCGTTCAACGCCACAGCACCTGTTGCCACACCACCTTAGCCACCCTATGCTGCACCCTTTATTTTCAACCCTGATCCAGCGGCCGGACCTGGTGGTGGACCACCTGTCCGCTTACGCCCAGCTGTTTCAGCAAGAAGCCACCAGCGCTGGTACAGCGTTGATGGGTCGGGTGATCGCCTGGGTTGCGGCGGCGCTGTCGGCACTGGTGTTTCTGGGCCTGGCGGGTGCAGCGACCATGTTGGGCGTGCTGCAAAACCAGTTCCATTGGGTGTTGATTGCCGTGCCCGGCTGCGCCTTGCTGGCCATGGTGCTGGCGGTGCTTTGGGCCCGGCAGCCCGTGAAAAGTCAGACCTTTCCCGAGCTGAGAGCGCAGCTGGACAGCGACACACGCGCTTTGCGCTCGGTGGCGTGATGGACAAGCAGACAGCAGCCTCCGCTGAATTGTCATTGTCTTCGCGGCTGAGCCCTCAGGAGCGGCTGGCAGTCAGCCGCAAAGCCCTGGTGCGGCACATGTCACGTGACGCCCGGCCGCACCATCCAGAGGCCTCGGCCCCTACCGATAGCCAGGGCTCGCAAGACCCGCAGCAGGAATCATCCGGGCAACCGCCAAGCGCCGGGTTTTCGTCCGGCGCGCTTGGCCTGCTCAAGCGCGGGCTGCGCACCTGGTGGCGCCACCACCCGGCCAATTTTGCGGTCAGCGTGGCGCAGCCCCTGCTGGGCCGGTACGCCAGCCAAAGCCCTTTTCGGTTGCTGGCAATTTCTGCCGGTGTCGGGGCTGCGCTGGTGGTCATCAAACCCTGGCGGCTGGTCTCGATGGGCGGCATTGCGCTGGCAACGCTGAAGTCTTCAGAGTTCTCTGGCCTGTTGATGTCCATGCTGTCGTCCCAACCCGACGACAGCGAGCCCTCCGCCTGATGCGGGCCTGAGCCAGATCATTTCTTTCACCCCCAAGGAAACAGCATGAAAAACAATGACACGATGACGATTGACGAAAGTGGCCTGACTGCAGCGCGCAAAAGCCTGGACGACGGCGCCGTCACGCCAGCCTACGGCCCGCACCGTGAAGCGATCGTCAAGCTGCTCAACGACTCCCTGGCCACCGAGCTGGTGTGTGTGCTGCGCTACAAACGCCACCACTTCATGGCCACCGGCCTGTCCTCACCGGCCATTGCCGACGAGTTTCTGGTGCATGCCAATGAAGAGTCGGCCCACGCCGACCGCATTGCCAAACGCATCGTTCAGCTGGGCGGCGAGCCGGACTTTTCGCCCAATACCTTGCTAGCGCGCAGCCACGCCGACTATGACGAGTCCAACGACCTGAAAACCATGATCCGGGTCAACCTGATCGCCGAGCGGATTGCGGTGGAAACCTACCGCCAGATGATCGAGCTGGTCGGAGAAAAAGACCCTACCACCCGCCGCATGTTGGAAGACATCCTGGCGGACGAGGAAGAGCACGCTGACGAGCTCAGCGACTGGCTCGAAAAATAAACACAGCGCTGCCCCCTCGGGGTGGCCAACAGGCCGGCTGGTGTGGTGCCACCATTCGGCCTGAATCTGAAACTACGCACTGATCCATTCGACAGCAACAAAAGAGGAACATCATGAAATACGCACGCGCAATCGCCTTCGCCGCACTCGCCGGTATCACCATCATCAGCGCTGGCTGCGCAGTTGGCCGCGACCAGTCCACAGCGGGTGCCTATGTGGATGACGTCGCCATCACCACCTCTGTCAAAGCCAAGTTCATCGAAGACAAAACCGTCTCCGCCGCCGCCATCAGCGTGGAAACCCTGAACGGCACCGTGCAGTTGTCCGGCTTTGCCAAGTCAACCGCTGAAAAAACACGCGCCGGTGAGATCGCCAGCGGCGTGAAAAACGTTCGCTCGGTCCGTAACGACATCGTCGTTCGTCCTTAAGCGGCAGCGGCAGCCTGCCACCTGAACACCCGCCTGCGGGTGTTCTAGGCATTCAGGTCAGCCCCAAAAAGCGGCGGTGAATTCGTTCACTGCCGCTTTTTTGCGTCTGCAGTTGATGGGCCAAGGCGCGCAAAACAGGCGAAAAAAAGCCGCCTTGCTGAACAAAGGCGGCCCTGAGGTTGCAGCGTTGGCTGCGAAACGTTGGCGGTGAAAAATCAGCTCGCTTTGACCACCAGCTGGTTGTCTACCGTGCTGACCCCTTTAACGGCCTTGGTGATCTCGCTGGCGCGCTCTTTGGCGGCCGGCGTCGGAGCGGTGCCCTTGAGCAACACCACACCATTTTTGGTGTCCACGTTGATTTTCAGCGCGCTCAGGTCGGCGTCTTTGGCCAGACCGGCGTTCACGGCGGTGGTGATGCTCAGGTCGTCAAATTTTTCTTCGGCCTTGGTTGCCATGTCCTTGCTGGCCGCCTCGCCTTTTTGTGTTGCGTCCTTCACGGCCGCACCGGCATTGGCCATGGCCGCCTCGGTTTTGGCTTTGGCCTCTGCAGCGGCTTGCTCTGTTTTCTCCAGCGCTGAGTCCACTTTTTGTCCCACGGTTTTACCGTCGTCGGTTTTGCCGCAGGCCCCCAGCGCCAGCACCGCCGCCAGGGACAGGGCCACCGCCAAAGCCGGGCGGTGGGCCATGCGCGATGCAAAAGGGGATGAATGAACAGGTGTTGACATGGTGTGCTCCTCGAGGGTCATTGAAAGGGTGGTGGCGCACTGCCAGGACGCCCGCGCGTTGGCGCTGAACAAACCTTCGGTGCGAGAAATCAATGTAGCCAAACCCCCTGGCTACCACCGTCGGCCCACACCGAAAGTCCCGTAGGACAAGCCGCAATCCGCCGCGCACCCAGCCGTCAGCGGCGGCCTGCGCTGCGGCCCTGGCGTGGGCAGGCCCCATGGCGCTTTCTGAAGGCCGCAGGGTCCTCTGGCAGGCCATCGGCAAACAGCCCCAGGCGCCGGGCTTCGGCGTGGCGCTGCTGCGCGGCATAGGGCCCCTGGCCGGTGCGGTACTGGTAGGCCCATGCCCATCCGCCCGCCACCAGCCGGGCGGCCGGGTCCTCACCGTTCAGCGCCAGGCGGGCCAGTGCACGCCCATAGACGTCATGGGCCTGGCTGTGCACCAGCACCCGCTGGCGCAGGAGTTGGCGCTTCAGGGCGTCGCGCGCAGCAGGCCCGCCGTTTTGGCAGATTTCTGGCGCATCAATGCCCATCAGCCGAACCGCCACTGGCCGCCCGCCGTCCATGGGGCGTACCCGCACGGTGTCGCCGTCCACCACCCAGGTCACGGTGCCCCACCAGTCACCGTCATCGGGCGTCTTGGCCTGAAGCACCGGGCTGGCCAGCAGCGTTGCCAGCAAGCCAGCGCGCAGCCAGGTCCGCACAGGGGCACTTGAAAAAACAGTCATCACATGGGTCATAGGGTTGAGTTGCTCTTTTTTCAGTAGCATCAGAGGCATGTTTTGAAAAGGCCGTCGGTACTTTTAAGGCAAAAATCGCCACCCCGACCACCTGCAGACCCATTTTCAGGCGGTCGAGAACCCATTTCTATGCCAAAACACCCACCAGCCTGCATATTTCAATCCTGTTTAGCTATTGATTTAATAGCAAATCAGCAAATCAGCAAATCAACAAGCCTGCAAATCACACGGCCGTCAGTATCCAGCCTTCCAGCGGGTCCATGGTGGCAGGTAAACCGTAACGCGGCGCACCCTGCTGCGCACCCCACGCGGCTTGCAGCAGGCACAGCACGGCGTCCAGGCTGTCACCGCTGGCGTCGTCAATCAACGCGTCACGCTGGGCGTGGCTGACCTTCAACCGCACGCCAAGGCGGGTCTGGCCGTGCTCCAGCACAGTAACCAGGTCTTTGCGGGCAATCAGCCGTTCAGGCGTTTGTTTGGCCTTGTCGTCGCTTTTGTAGGAGCGGGTGGCCAGCACCTCACGCGCCAGCAAACCGGGGTAGGCCTCCAGCGCCACCCGGCGGGCGTCGGTCAACGGGCCTTCGTGCAGACCGGGCAGGCGAACACCCGCCGCCATCAGGCAGGCCACGCCAGCGTGCAGCATGTAGGCCACGGGCGGGTTGACCCATTTCATCGACGGGCTGGAGCCCGCCGGCCCGTCGGTGGCGCGGTGGGCGAACTTGCCGCCCACGGGCCGCGCATCACAAAACGCGGCAAAGGTGCTGCGGATCTCGGACCGGCTCAACGCCTGGTAGTGCTGCATCAGGTCGGTCCAGCTCAAGGGCCAGCCCAGCGTTTCGACCAGCTCGCGCGGCAGGCCGAAGGGCAGGTCAAAACCACCGACCCAGGTGCGGTCTTCGCGCAGCCAGGCCTCAAAGCCAGCCAGCGAGTCCAGCTTGAGCAGGCTGTGCAGCAGCACCCGGCCCTGGGTACAGGAGCCGAGGGCCATCACAATGGGTTTGCGGCGGGTGGGGCTGCTGGAAAAGTCGCAGCCCAGCAAAAGCCCGGTCAGGCGCGGCCGATGATGGAGGCCGTCGCCATCAACTCTTCAAGCAGGGCCATCGACACCTTGCCGGACACAGAGTACGGGTCCAGCTCGGGTTTTTCGGAGTATTTGAGCAAGATCGAGTGGTTGATCTTTTGCAGGTTGACCTGGCCCATGGTCCAGCCGCTGAAACGTCGCTCGGTGATTTCTTCGTACTGCAGCAGCATCACGTCCTTGTGGCGGGCATCACGCTGGATGTGGCCGTACAGGTCGCTGACGGCACCACGGCCGCCTTCGATGGCCTGCAGGAAAATGCCGCCGCCGTAGCAAAGAATGCCGGTGATGCCGCACGACGGGTTGTACTCACGCGACTGCGCCAGGATGGCGGAAATGGAGGCGGGGTTGGTGTCCAGGGCACGGCTGGCGTAAAGCAAACGTACAAGCATGGTGTGTCCTTAGAGGGGTTATTTGGGGATCAAGGCCAGAAACTCGCGGCGCAAGTTCGGGTCTTTGAGGAACACACCGCGCATCACGGAGTTGATCATCTTGCTTTCCATGTCCTTCACACCCCGCCAGCCCATGCAGAAGTGGCTGGCTTCCATGACGATGGCCAGCCCGTCCGGCTGGGTTTTTTCCATGATCAGGTCGGCCAGCTGCACCACCGCTTCTTCCTGGATCTGGGGGCGGCCCATCACCCATTCGGCCAGGCGTGCGTACTTGGACAGGCCGATGACGTTGGTGTGTTCGTTGGGCAGCACACCAATCCAGACCTTACCGATGACCGGGCAGAAGTGGTGCGAGCAGGCGCTGCGCACCGTGATCGGGCCGACGATCATCAGCTCGTTGAGGTGTTCGGCGTTGGGGAACTCGGTGATGTTGGGCGCAGGCACGTAGCGGCCGTTGAACACCTCGTTGAGGTACATCTTGGCCACGCGGCGCGCGGTGTTCTGGGTGTTGTGGTCGGTGGCGGTGTCAATGACCATGCTGTCCAGCACGCCCTGCATCTTGACTTCGACCTCGTCGAGCAGCTTGGCGAGCTCACCAGGTTCGATGAATTCAGCGATGTTGTCGTTGGCGTTGAAACGCTTGCGAGCAGCCGCAAGGCGCTCTCGGATCTTCACAGAGACGGGCGTTCCTTCGTCGCTGGAGGGGCTTGGCAGGGTGTCTGTTTTCATGGGCATGACGAATGTTACCAGTCAGTCTAAAAACCTACGCCAGCGTCTGGAACTCGGGCATATTCCATCAAAAACACCACCAGCCTAGGTTTTCATTGCTTGTTCAGCTATTTAAATCATAGCAACCGACTCACACCAAGGAAGGCTAGTAGCGCCGCCCTGTCAGCACCAAGGCCAGCCGCATCAGCGCGTAGGCGAGCCAGCCTTTGAGCCGCTGGCCCCATGAGCGGCCATGGTAGGCCTGCGGGTCCACCCGCCGCCCGTGGTGGGCAATGGCTGTTTGCAGGCGGGCGCGCAGGTCGTCGGCAAAGCTTTTGTCTTGCACCACCACGTTGGCCTCGCGCGCCAGCAGCATGCTCAGCGGGTCGAGGTTGGACGAGCCGACCGTGGCCCAGTGCCCGTCCACCACCGCGACCTTGGCATGCAGAAAACTGCGCTCGTACTCGTGGATCTCCACCCCGGCGGCCAGCAGCGCGCCGTACACCGGCCGCACCGCGTGGTACTGCATGAAGTACTCGTATTTGCCCTGCAGCAGCAGCGTGACCCGAACGCCCCGCCGGGCGGCCGCCATCAAGGCCCGGCGCAGCGCCCCGCCCGGCAAGAAGTAGGCGTTGGCAATCACCACCTCATGCCGTGCACCGCCAATGGCTTTTCGGTAGGCGCGCTCGATGCTGCGCCGGTTGCGCAGGTTGTCGCGCAGCACCAGCGCCGCCCGCAAGCGGTTGGCGGGTGCATCCAGGCTGACGTGGACCGCAGGGGTCCGACCGCCGTAGCCAGCCGCCTTGAACTTCTCCCAGGCGGCACTGAGGTGGTTTTGCCGGGCGCTGTAACCCGCCTGCACCCGCCACCACAGCAATTCCATCGCTTCCAGCACCTCCAACGCCAAGGAGCCGGTGGCCATCACGGCAAAGTCAAACCGCGCCGCCGCCAGCGTGCCGTGGTTGGGGTCGTAAAAGTCGTCCAGCACATTGATGCCGCCGCAAAATGCCAAGCGCGAATCCACCACACACAGCTTGCGGTGCAGGCGGCGCCAGCGGTTGGGGTGCAGCAGGCCCAGGCTGCGGCCCACCGCGCCAGTGCCCAGGGGCGAGTACACACACCACTGCAGCCCGGCAACGCGGAATTGCTCGGCCCACACATCGGGCAGCGGCTCGGTCCCGATGCCATCGACCATGACCCGCACCCGGACACCCCGGCTGGCAGCGCGCACCAGCGCCGAAGCCACGTCGGCGCCAGCCTGGTGAAAGTCAAAAATATAGGTTTCGAGCTGGATCGAGTCGAGCGCGGCGTCAAAGGCCTGGATCAGCGCCGGAAAGAAGGCCGCGCCGCCCTCCAGCAGCTGCAGCGCCGCTTGTTGGCGAGGGGGCTTCACCGCACAAACACCCTGAAAAACGTCACGTGGCAAACCGGGGCAGCATCAGAATCGCCTCGGCGTTGGAGGGTGAAAAACAGGCATCGGCTGCCTCACGGTAGGGTAACCACTGGCTGGCGGTGTGCTCACGCGGGCTCAAGGTCACGGCGCACGGCGCGGTCAGGCACAGGCCAAACACATGCTCGGTGTTGTGCGTCACGCCGGGCGCATACCGGTGGCGCCACACAGGGTAGATTTCATAAATATTCTCAACACCCCAATCCGACAGCTGCCCCACTGGGGCGGTGATGCCGGTTTCTTCCAGCACCTCACGCAGCGCCGTCTGCACCAGCGCTTCACCCGTGGTGTCCCGCGAGCCCGTCACGCTTTGCCAGAACCCGGCCTGGTCAGCCCGCTCGATCAGCAGCACGTCCCACTGCGGCGTGTAGATCACCACCAGCACGGACTCGGGGATTTTGAACACAGGGGGAGCAGCGGTCACCGGAGGAACTTTCAAGGGGCGGGAAAAGTTGGAGGACGTCGGACCTGTCGCAGGCCCGGACCCATGATAGAGCGGCCCAAAAAAAAAGGCACCCACCGGGTGCCCTTGATGGTTGTCAGCCAAACGGCATCAAACCGGCAGCGGGTTGCGCAAGCGGATGTGCAACTCGCGCAGCTGCTTTTCATCGACCGGGCTCGGCGCGTGCGTCAGCAGGCACTGGGCGCGCTGGGTTTTCGGGAAAGCAATCACGTCACGGATGGACTCGGCACCCGTCATCATGGTGACGATGCGGTCCAGACCAAAGGCCAGGCCGCCGTGCGGAGGCGCACCGTACTGCAGCGCGTCCAGCAGGAAACCGAATTTTTCTTGTGCTTCTTCGGCACCGATCTTGAGGGCATTGAACACCTTGCTTTGCACATCGGCCTGGTGGATACGCACCGAGCCACCGCCCAGTTCCCAGCCGTTGAGCACCATGTCGTAGGCCTTGGCGATGCACTTGCCCGGGTCGGTGTCCATCCAGTCTTCATGGCCGTCTTTGGGCGCGGTGAAGGGATGGTGCACAGCAGCCCAGCGGTTGTTGGCTTCGTCGTGCTCGAACATCGGGAAGTCAACCACCCACAGGGGCTTCCAGCCTTTGGTGACCAGGCCTGCTTTTTTGCCGAACTCGCTGTGGCCGACCTTCAAACGCAACGCGCCGATGCTGTCGTTGACAACTTTGGCCTTGTCAGCGCCGAAGAACAGAATGTCACCGTTTTGTGCGCCGGTACGGGCCAGGATGTCGGCAATGGCCGCATCGTGGATGTTTTTCACGATCGGGCTTTGCAGGCCGTCACGTCCCTTGCTGACATCGTTGACCTTGATCCAGGCCAGGCCCTTGGCACCGTAGATCTTGACGAACTCGGTGTAGGCGTCAATTTCGCCGCGGCTCATCTCGGCACCGCCCGGCACACGCAGGGCGACCACACGGCCACCGGGGGTGGTCGCGGGGGTGCTGAAGACCTTGAAGTCCACGCTGCCCATCACCTCGGTCAACTCGGTGAACTCCAGGTTCACGCGCAGGTCGGGCTTGTCCGAGCCAAAGCGGTGCATGGCTTCGGCGTACGGCATGATGGGGAACTCACCCAGGTCAGTGTTCAGCACCGTTTTGAAAATGCCGGTGATCATGCCCTGGAACAACTCGCGGATGTCCTCTTCAGTCATGAACGAGGTTTCAATATCGATCTGCGTGAACTCCGGCTGGCGGTCCGCACGCAAGTCTTCGTCGCGGAAGCATTTGGTGATCTGGTAGTAGCGGTCAAAACCGGCCACCATCAGCAGCTGCTTGAACAGCTGCGGACTTTGCGGCAGCGCAAAAAACTGGCCTTCATTGACGCGGCTGGGCACCAAATAGTCACGCGCGCCTTCAGGCGTACTTTTGGTCAGCATCGGCGTTTCAATGTCGATGAAACCGTTGGCGTCCAGAAACTTGCGGGTTTCCATGGCCACGCGGTAGCGCAGCATCAGGTTGTTCTGCATGTACGGGCGGCGCAGATCGAGTACGCGGTGGGTCAGGCGCGTGGTTTCAGACAGGTTGTCGTCGTCCAGCTGGAACGGTGGCGTGACACTGGCGTTCAGCACGATCAGCTCGTGGCACAACACCTCGATCTTGCCGCTTTTCAGGCTGTCGTTGGTGGTGCCAGCGGGGCGGGCACGCACCACACCTTTGATCTGCACACAAAACTCATTGCGCACAATTTCAGCGGTCTTGAACATCTCCGCGCGGTCCGGGTCACACACCACCTGCACATACCCTTCGCGGTCACGCAGGTCGATGAAGATCACGCCGCCGTGGTCACGCCGGCGATTGACCCAGCCGCACAGGCTCACGGTTTCGCCCAGCTGGGCCTCGGTCACCAGACCGCAATAGTTCGAACGCATTTGAGAAACGATGGCCATAAAAATACTTGTCACTTTCATCGCGCGCAGCGCTAGGAACGGAAATCGCCAATCAGTTGGCGCGGGCAGGTTTTAAAGGGGGGGCACCAGTGCCGCAGGCGGCACACCAGTGGCGGCGGTAGAGGCTGGCACCACCACCCCCATGGAAATCACATAGGTCAGCGCTTCGTCCACGCTCATTTTGAGTTCGATGCACTCGGATTTTTTCAGCATCACAAAGTAGCCGCCAGTGGGGTTGGGCGTGGTGGGCACATACACACTGAGGTAGTCGCCGGGCAGGTGGTTGACCACGTCGCCACCGGGCATGCCGGTCAGAAACCCAATCGTCCAGACGCCCTCACGCGGCCACTGGACCAGCAGAGCTTTGCGAAAGGCGTTGCCGTTCTCGGAAAAAAGTGTGTCCGAGACCTGCTTGACGCTGGAATAGATGGACCGAACGATGGGGATGCGGCTGAGCAGTGCATTGCCCCAGACCACCAGTTTTTTACCCAGAAAATTGCTGGTGATGGCGCCCATCAACAACACGATGGCCAGCGTCAGCAACACACCGAAGCCAGGAAGATGAAACCCCAGCAGTTTGTCCGGGTGCCATGACTGCGGCAGGATCAGCAGCGTCTGGTCCAGCGTGGCCACAATCCAGTTCAGCACGCCCAATGTGATGGCAAGCGGCACCAGGACCAGCAGGCCAGCGAGTAACCAGCGGCGAACGGAAGTCATGGTGTGGCTTTGGGGGTTGTGGTGCTTGCTGCCGCTGGTGCAGGGGCGCTGGCGGGTGCAGGCGATGGCGCTGCAGCGCTGTCTGCGCTGGTTTTTGTGACGGCGACGCCGGTGGAAGGCGCGTCTGCGGCCTTGGCGGCTGCTTCGCCAGCATTGCCGCCGCGGAAGTCAGTGACATACCAGCCGGAGCCCTTGAGCTGAAAACCCGCAGCCGTCAGTTGTTTTTTGAAGGTTTCAGCCCCGCACTGCGGGCACACCGACAGCGGTGCATCGGACATTTTCTGTAAAACGTCTTTGGCGTGACCGCAGGAATCGCATTTGTAAGCGTAAATTGGCATGGTGCTGGTGGACGTGTCCTGAGTGGGGTTGACCGCCAAAACCCCGGTAAAAACCGTGAGGCAGAGCGGTGCAAAGTCAACCTTCAATTATAGGCGGTGACCTTGACAGTTCGCCTCAGAACAAGCGCACGCGCATCAGCACCTGCATGGCCAGCAAGCCCAGCACAAAACCCAGTCCGCCATAAATCAGGCTCTGCAAAAGTTTGTTGGTGCGCTTTTGCTCGGCCAGCAGCTCTTCCATCACCCGGTGGTTGTGCTTGGGGGCTGCTTTCAGGTACTGCGCCAGCAGACGTGGCAATTCGGGCAGCAGCTTGGCGTAGGCCGGGGCCTCGGCCTTGAGTTGCGCCAGCAACTTGCCCGGGCCGACCTGCTCCAGCATCCACTTTTCAAGAAACGGTTTGGCCGTGCTCCACAGATCCAGCTCAGGGTCCAGGTCACGCCCCAGGCCTTCGATGTTGAGCAGTGTTTTTTGCAGCAAAACCAATTGCGGCTGGATCTCGACGTGAAAACGGCGGGACGTCTGGAACAGGCGCATCAACACCAGGCCCAGGGAGATTTCCTTGAGCGGGCGGTCGAAATAGGGCTCGCAGCAGGCACGAATGGCCGCTTCCAGCTCGTCTACCCGCGTTTCGGGTGGCACCCAACCCGACTCGATGTGCAGCTCGGCCACACGTTTGTAGTCGCGCTGGAAAAACGCGATGAAGTTTTGCGCCAGATACTCTTTGTCGACTTCGGTGAGCGTGCCCACGATGCCAAAGTCCAGCGAGATGTAACGCCCGAACGTTTCAGGTGCCAGACTGACCTGGATGTTGCCGGGGTGCATGTCGGCGTGAAAAAATCCGTCGCGAAACACCTGGGTGAAGAAGATCGTCACCCCATCGCGCGCCAGTTTTTTGATGTCCACACCCGCGTCGCGCAGGCGCTGCACCTGGCTGATGGGCACGCCCTTCATGCGCTGCATGACCATCACGTCGGGCATGCAGAAGTCCCAAACCATCTCGGGGATCAGCACCAGGTTCAGCCCCTGCATGTTGCGGCGCAGCTGGGCCGAGTTGGCGGCTTCGCGCAACAAATCGAGCTCGTCGTGCAGGTACTTGTCAAATTCAGCCACCACCTCGCGGGGTTTCAAGCGCTTGCCGTCGGCCGATGATTTCTCCACCCAACCGGCCATCATGCGCATCAAGGCCAGGTCTTTTTCAATCGCTGGCAGCAAGTTGGGGCGCAACACTTTGACGGCCACCTCGCGCCCGTCAGGCAACGTCGCAAAGTGAACCTGGGCAATGGACGCACTGGCCACGGGCACCTGCTCGAACGTGGCAAAAATGCTGCCGAGTGGACGGCCAAAGGCTTTCTCAATGATGGCCACCGCGACCTTGGACTCGAACGGGGGAACCCGGTCCTGCAGCCGGGCCAGCTCGTCGGCGATGTCGGTGGCCAGCAAGTCGCGGCGGGTCGACATGACCTGGCCAAACTTGACAAAAATCGGCCCCAACGTCTCCAGTGCCAGCCGCAAGCGCTCCCCGCGCGGAGTTTTGAGGTTGCGCCCGAAGGACACCAAACGCGTCAACCTGCGAACCCAGGGCTGCGAAAAGCTGGACAGCACCAGCTCGTCCAGCCCGAACCGCCACACCGTCCAGATGATGAACAGGCTTCTGAAAATACGCGTCATGCAGCGGACTTTGTGGAATCAGCCGATGGACTGACCACCACGGATGAGGCGCTGGCCTCAGGGTTCAGTGGCGTCTTGGCGAGGAACTGCTTCAACCCAGCCAACAACCGCCGTGCGGCACCCGCCAATGCATGGGCTGGCGCGTCACCCATCACACGGGACAGGTCTTCCTCCACATCCCAACGCAGGTTTTCGGCCAGCCAGCCCAACTCGGCCGCCAATTGCACGTCGCCCTCGATGGTCACCGGGGGTGCTTTACCCGCCAGCACCGACTGAACCATGGTTTTGGGCGAGTCCACGGGCACTGACAGCTGCAGATCAGGCGGGGCCAGGGCAGGCGCCCGATCTACCAGGCCAGCAGGTGTCACGATCAAATCGATCACAAACAGGCCCATCTTGATCTGCACCACACGGCCTTTTTGCCGCAGCAGACGGTCTTGCGCCTGCTTTTCCTGCATCAGGACGTGATTCAGAAACAAAACCAGCCTCTGCTGCACCTCATCGACCACCCAAGCGGGGGGCTGCAGACGGGTGACCAGGGACTCCAGAAACGAAAAAGGGGACGTGGTGTTCATACGCCCCCAATTTTGCAGCAGAAATGATCCCCTTACGGGCCTTCAACTCACTCAACGCCCCGCCCTGAGGCCGAAGGCGCCGAGCAGCACCCTGTTTTATTGCAAGGCTTGAACACCCGCCACCAACCAGCCACCACCGCTGCGCGGCTTGGTCATGTTCCAGACCTCGCGGAATGGGCTGGCGCCAGCGGATGCGTCTTCCTTGATCATTCCTGAGAACTCGACGCTGGCCATGTAGGCGTCGCTCAACTCTTCAATGCCCAGCAGTTGGGCATTGAGCATGACCACTTCGGTCTTGTTGGTCACGCCGCCGGTGTGGGACTCACGCTCGGCCAGCTGGGACTTGATCTGCTCAAGCATGTCGTCGGTCATCATGGCACGCAGCGACTGGATGTCGGAGCGGTCCCAGGCGTCTTGCAGGGTGGTGAAGTTGGTTTTGCAGGCCCGAAGAAAGCCTTCCGAATCGAAATCGGCAGGAACACCCCAGGACTGGGTACCGCTCAGGGCCGAGCCAATCATCGAGCCACCTGCCGCCGCCTTGCTGGCGTCAAACGCCATGCTGCTGCGCTCCCAGGGGCGGGCCGAAGCGTCGTTGCCGACATTTTCGGGCTTGTAGTTGCGCGGCATTTCTGCGGTGGCCGGGGTCGACGCCCCACCAGCACCCTGAAAAGCAAACGGTGACTGCGAACGGTTGGGCGTGGCGTTGTTGCCACCCTTGAGCTTGCGCATGACAAACCCGATCACCACCATCACGACCAGCGCCAGCAAGGCAAACATGATGATCTGGCCAAAGGCACCGCCCAGGCCCAAAGAGGATGCCAACCACGCCAAACCAAGGCCCGCAGCCAGGCCGCCCAGCATCGCACCCCAAGGGCGCTTGGGCGCAACGGGGGCCGCAGCGGCAGCGGGCGCGCCGGGTTTAGCGGCAGCGGTACTGTTCATCGGCGCACCTGCTGGTGCGGCGCCTTGCTGCTGGGTGACGTTGGACGACTGTTTGCCGACGGAGCGACCACCGCCTAGGCGCTTCGCGTCGGCGTCAGCAGCCCCCAGCGTCAGCGTGACCGCCAGCATGGCGGAAAAAATAATGGACCAGATTTTCATGATGTCTCCTTGATCGGAAAATAACGCAGGGTTGTCGCTGTCTGTGCGCCAGTGACCTGCTGGGTAAGGCCTGTTTGAGGTGTTGTTTTAACGGCCGGGCGTGAATACGAACTCAACGAAATTTGAATAGAGTTGTGTTTTCGGAATATCAGCACTTGATTCCAACATGCAAGGCCACCACGCCGCCAGACAGGTTGTGATAGTCCACATGGCCAAAACCGTCTTTCAGCATCATGGCTTTGAGCTCCTGCTGGCTGGGGTGCATGCGGATCGACTCGGCCAGGTACTGGTAACTGGAATCGTCGTTGGCCACCAGTTTGCCCAGCTTGGGTAACACCTTGAATGAGTACCAGTCGTAAATTTTCTCCAGCGGCTTGGCCACTTTGGAGAACTCCAGCACCAGCAGCTTGCCGCCGGGTTTGAGGACGCGGTTCATTTCCCGCAGCGCGGCGTCCTTGTGGGTCATATTGCGCAGCCCGAACGCCACCGTTACCAAGTCAAAACTGTTGTCGGCAAACGGCAAATGCTCGGCATCACACACCAGTGTGGGCAAATTGACACCGGCGTCCAGCAGCCGGTTGCGGCCTTCGCGCAGCATGGCTTCATTGATGTCGGTGTGAACCACCCGGCCCGTGGCGCCGACCTTGGGCGCAAACGCCAGGGCCAAATCGCCCGTGCCACCCGCAATGTCCAGCACCTGATGGCCTTCTTTGACATGGGCCACCATCACGGTGTAGGCCTTCCAGGCGCGGTGCAAGCCCAGCGACATGAGGTCGTTCATGACGTCGTATTTCGGGGCGACCGAGTCAAACACGCCGCGCACGCGGCGCGCCTTGTCCTGCTCGTCCACGGACTCAAAACCAAAATGGGTACTGCTCATGCTCGGATATTACTGGAGTGATAGGGGTATCTGGGGTCTGTCCTGGCGAAATCCAGGGTATTGCAACGTCTCAGGTTTGATTCGTTTCAGTGGCTGCTGCAGCCGTGACCACCGGCGACGACCATGGGCGCGTCCCGGTCCACACCCGCCGCCTGCAGTCGCCGGGTGTAGTCCTCCCAGAGGCGGTTTTGCTCTGCACCCAGAAAGTACAGGTAGTCCCACGAAAAAATACCGCTTTCGTGCCCATCAGTGAACACCGGTTTGACGGCGTAGTTGCCAATCGGCTCCAGCGCCTGGAGCCCCACCTCACGCTTGCCGGTTTGCAGCACTTCCTGGCCGGGGCCATGGCCCTGCACCTCTGCCGACGGGGAGTACACCCGCATCAGCTCGAAGGGAATCTTGAAATGCGCGCCATCGGAAAACGCGACTTCGAGCACGCGTGACTGGCTGTGCGCGGTGAGGGCTGTTGGAGTAGGGGTATCCGCTTGAAGACCAGCCATGAAGCGCTCTCTTTCGATGAAATATAAGAAGAATCGGGCGCCAGCCTAGGCGTTTATTGCCGGGACTGCTATGGTTTTTGCAATGATTGCGTTCACATCCGGCAGCTGCGATTGCACCGCCGCCAGCCGTGCCACGTCGTGGGGACGCTGCGCCGCCGCCCACAGCGGTGCCGGAAAGTGGCTGTCCCACTCAAACCGGGCCACCACATGCCAGTGCAGGTGCGGCACCATGTTGCCCAGCGCGGCCAGGTTGATTTTGGTCGGCTGCAGCACGGTGCGCAAGGCGCGCTCGACTGCCACGACAGCGTCCATGCAGACGCGCCGTTCATCGTCGGTCAACTCCGAGAACTCGGCCACATGCGCGTTCCACACGACGCGGTAGAACGCCGGAAAACCGGGTTCGTCCGCCTGAATGACGCGCAACTGATCGTTGCGGACCACCAGCACGCCGCCGTCACCCGCGCACAAGGGACAAGCAACGCCCGTCACACCAGCACGCGCTCAATGCCGCCGTGGTTGGCCGCTTCCACGTAGGTCGGCAGCCACTGGTCGCCCAGAATCTGGTTGGCCATCTCGACCACGATGTAGTCGGCTTCCAGCAGGCCGTTTTTCAGGTCGTCGCCATAACGGCTCAGGCCTTGCAGGCAGCTGGGGCAGCTGGTCAGGATCTTGACATTGCCTGTGGCCGCCACGGCACCGGTCTGGCGCAGCGCGGCCTCACCTTTTTGCAGCTCCTCTTCCTTGCGAAAGCGGATTTGCGTCGAAATGTCGGGCCGGGTCACGCCCAGCGTGCCGGACTCACCACAGCAGCGTTCGTTTTTCAACACGTTGTCGCCCAGCAGCGCCTTGACGGTTTTCATCGGCTCCTGCAGCTTCATGGGGCTGTGGCAGGGGTCGTGGTACAGGTAGCCGCCGCCGTCGCCACCCTCTGGGCGCAGGGTGATGCCCTTTTCCAGCAGGTACTCGTGGATGTCGATGATGCGGCAGCCCGGGAAAATCTTATCGAACTGGTAGCCCTGCAGCTGGTCGTAGCAGGTGCCGCAGCTGACCACCACGGTTTTGATGTCCAGGTAGTTCAGGGTGTTGGCCACGCGGTGAAACAGCACGCGGTTGTCGGTGATGATCTTGTCGGCCTTGTCGAACTGCCCGCTGCCGCGTTGCGGGTAGCCGCAGCACAAATAACCCGGCGGCAGCACGGTTTGCACGCCGGCGTGCCAGAGCATCGCCTGCGTGGCCAAACCGACCTGGCTGAACAGGCGCTCAGACCCGCAGCCGGGGAAATAAAACACCGCTTCGGTTTCAGCCGTGGTGGTTTTCGGGTTGCGGATGATGGGAACGTAGTCCTTGTCCTCGATGTCCAGCAGGGCGCGCGCGGTTTTTTTGGGCAAGCCACCGGGCATTTTCTTGTTGATGAAGTGAATCACCTGCTCTTTGATCGGCGACTTGCCCACGGTGGCAGGCGGTGCTTCGGTTTGTTTGCGCGCCACGCGCTTGAGCACGTCGTTGGCCAGGCGCTGGGCCTTGAAGCCCACGCCCACCATGGCGGTGCGCATGACCTTGATGGTCTGCGGGCTGGTCGCGTTCAGGAACAACATGGCAGCGGCATTGCCGGGGCGGAAGGACTTCTGCCCCATCTTACGCAGCAGGTTGCGCATGTTCATCGACACCTCGCCGAAGTCGATGTCGACCGGGCACGGCGTCAAGCACTTGTGGCAGACCGTGCAGTGGTCGGCCACGTCCTCGAACTCCTCCCAGTGCTTGATGCTGATGCCGCGGCGGGTCTGCTCTTCGTACAAAAACGCCTCGACCAGCAGCGAGGTGGCCAGAATCTTGTTGCGCGGGCTGTAAAGCAAATTGGCGCGCGGCACATGGGTGGCGCACACCGGTTTGCATTTGCCGCAGCGCAGGCAGTCCTTGACCGAATCGGCGATGGCGCCAATGTCGGACTGCTGCATGATGAGCGATTCATGGCCCATCAGGCCGAAGCTGGGGGTGTAGGCGTTGGTCAAATCGGCAAACAGAGCCTTCTCACGTACCAAATCACCCGCTAGCCTAGGTTTTAATTGCTTGGACTGCTCTGTATTTCGTAGCAGTTTGCCTTTGTTGAAACGTCCCTCCGGGTCCACCCGGGTTTTGTAGTCGGCAAACGGCTGCAGTTCGGCGTCGCTCAGAAACTCCAGCTTGGTGATGCCAATGCCGTGCTCGCCGGAAATCACGCCGTCCAGGCTGCGCGCCAGCACCATGATGCGGGCGACCGCGCCGTGGGCGGTTTGCAGCATGTCGTAGTCATCGCTGTTCACGGGCAGGTTGGTGTGCACATTGCCGTCCCCGGCATGCATGTGCAGCGCCGCCCACACACGGCCCTTGAGCACGCGTTGGTGGATGGCCACGCATTCGGTGAATATCGGCAGGAACGCGCCCCCCGTGAAGATGGCCTGCAGGGGTGCTTTGAGCTGCGTTTTCCAGCTGGCGCGCAGGGTGTGGTCCTGCAATTGCGGGAAAAGTGAGGCCACGTCGTGCAGCCACCCGGCCCACAGCGCACGGGTTTGGTCCACCAGCGCCAAGGCTTGCGCCACCCGGTCTTCCAGCATCTCGGGTGAAGGCACGTCGCCCGCGTCCTCAGCCTTGCCCAGCGGCAAATTGCCTTGGCGTAAAAACTGCGCCAGCGCGTCGCACAGCTTGATCTTGTTGGCCAGGCTCAGCTCGATGTTGATGCGCTCGATGCCGTCGGTGTACTCGGCCATCCGCGGCAGCGGGATCACCACGTCTTCGTTGATCTTGAAGGCGTTGGTGTGGCGGGAAATGGCGGCGGTTTTTTTCCGGTCCAGCCAGAACTTCTTGCGCGCCTCGGGGCTGATGGCCACAAACCCTTCGCCACTGCGTGAGTTCGCAATGCGCACGATCTCACTGGTGGCCCGGGCCACCGCGTCCGCGTCGTCACCCGCAATGTCACCAATCAGCAGCATCTTGGGCAGACCGCCGCGCTTGGACTTGGTGGCGTAGCCCACGGCGCGCAGGTAGCGGTCGTCCAGGTGCTCCAGCCCCGCCAGCAGCACGGGGGAGCCGGCGGCTTCGCTGCGCCGCTGCTCGGCGAACATGAAGTCCTTGATCTCCACGATGCTGGGTACGGCGTCCTTGGCGTTGCCAAAAAACTCCATGCACACGGTGCGCACATGCACCGGCATGCGGTGAACAATCCAGCGGGCACTGGTGATCAGGCCGTCGCAGCCTTCTTTTTGAATGCCAGGCAGCCCGCTCAAGAACTTGTCAGTCACGTCCTTGCCCAGGCCTTCCTTTCGAAAGCTCGGGCCAGGAATGTCCAGCCGCTCGGTGCGCACCAGCGTTTTGCCGTCGGCCTCGAAGTACTTCAGCTCAAAACTGGCCAGAGCCACGTCATGGATCTTGCCCAGGTTGTGGTTGAGCCGCGTCACTTCCAGCCACTGCGAGTCCGGCGTGACCATGCGCCACGAGGCCAAATTGTCCAGCGCGGTGCCCCACAGCACGGCCTTTTTACCGCCCGCGTTCATGGCGATGTTGCCCCCGATACACGACGCTTCGGCTGACGTTGGGTCCACGGCGAACACAAAACCACCGCGCTCGGCCGCATCGGCCACCCGCTGCGTGACCACGCCCGCTTCGGTCCACACCGTGGCCACGGGCTTGTCGATGCCCGGCAGCATGACCATTTCGACCTCGGTCATGGCTTCGAGCTTTTCGGTGTTGATCACCGCCGACTTCCAGGTCAGCGGAATCGCGCCGCCGGTGTAGCCGGTGCCGCCACCGCGCGGAACAATCGTCAGCCCCAGGTCGATACAGCCCTTGACCAGGCCCGCCATTTCCACCTCGGTGTCGGGCGTCAGCACCACAAACGGGTACTCGACGCGCCAGTCTGTGGCGTCGGTGACGTGAGACACGCGCGACAGGCCGTCAAACTTGATGTTGTCCTTGAGCGTCAGCTTGCCCAATTTGCGTTGGGTCTGGCGGCGCAGGTCGGCCATGCCGTCAAACGCGCTGGAGAACTGGCTGACCGCCGCCCTGGCGTCACCCAGCAGCGTGCCCACCACCGCGTCACGCTGCGGGTCGGCGTCAGGCGTGCGGCGCTTTTCAACTTCGTTGAGGCGGTGCTGCAGTGCTTCAACCAGCAGTTTGCGGCGCTTGGGATTGTCCAGCAGGTCGTCCTGCAAATACGGGTTGCGCTGCACCACCCAGATGTCGCCCAGCACCTCATACAGCATACGGGCCGAGCGGCCGGTACGGCGCTCACCGCGCAGCTGGTTCAACAGGTCCCAGGACGCCTCACCCAGCAAGCGAATGACCACTTCCCGGTCTGAAAACGAGGTGTAGTTGTACGGAATCTCACGAATCCGGGCATTTGCAGGGTGAAGTGCCTCGCTGTGCGCGGCATCGTGTGCAGTCGATGCAAGTTCTTGGAAGGTCGTAGGGGCGTTCATGGGCTTTTTTGGAGTTCGGTCAGCGGCTCTCGGCCCCGACACTTAGCCCCCAATTATCGCTGTGCAGGGCCTGGCTGCGGCAGCCGTGGGGCATGACCACAAGAATCACGCAGGTGACACGCTCATGGAAAGCCCCGGTTGTGCAAAACCCCGGCGTCAGCACTAATGCGTCGATCTGTCACAAATGGCTTTTAAGCTGTTGGCCTTCATCGTTTGTTCACAGCTCAACCGGACGCATCATGACCCCTTCTTCTTCAGCCTTCCGAATATGCACCCTGGCTCTGGCCTGCCTGGCCGCCCCGCTGGCCAGCCACGCGCAAACCGAGGTGCAGTGGTGGCACTCGATGACGGCCGTCAATGGCGAATGGGTCAACGACCTGGCCAAGGACTTCAACGCCAGCCAGAAAGACTACAAGATCGTGCCGACCTTCAAGGGCAGCTACGACGAGTCCATGACCGCAGCCATTGCGGCCTTCCGCGCGGGCAATGCGCCCACCATCCTGCAGGTGTTTGAAGTGGGCACCGCCACGATGATGGCCAGCAAAGGGGCCATCGTGCCGGTGGCAAAGGTGATGAAAGACGCGGGGCAAAAGTTCGACCCCTCGGCCTACATTTCAGCCGTGGCGGGTTACTACACCGCCCCCAACGGGCAAATGCTGAGCTTTCCATTCAACAGCTCGACCACCGTTTTTTACTTCAACAAGGACGCCTTCAAGGCAGCGGGCCTGCCCACGGACAAAGCGCCATCCACCTGGCCTGAAGTGGCCCTGGCGGCTGGCAAATTGAAGGCTGCTGGGCACAAATGCCCTTTCACCACCGCCTGGCAGGGCTGGACGCAGTTGGAGAGCTTTTCCAGCTGGCACAACGTGGAGTTTGCGACCAAGTCCAACGGCCTAGCGGGCCTGGACGCCCGCATGAAAGTCAACTCACCGCTGCACCAGCGCCACATTGAAAACCTGGCCAACATGGCCAAACAAGGCCTGTTTGTCTACAAAGGCCGCGGCAATGTGCCCGAAGCCAGCTTTGTCTCGGGCGAATGCGCCATGATCAACACGTCTTCAGGCTTCTACGGCAACGTCGCCAAAAACGCCAAGTTTGGCTATGGTCTGGCCCCCCTGCCCTACTACCCGGATGTGCCGGGTGCCCCCCAGAACACAGTGATCGGTGGCGCCAGCCTGTGGGTCATGGCTGGTAAAAAGCCCGAGGAGTACAAGGGTGTGGCGGCCTTCTTCAGCTACATCTCCAGCCCCGAAGTGCAATCGGCCAGCCACAAACGCACGGGCTACCTGCCTGTGACCACTGCAGCCTACCAGCTGACCGAAAAATCCGGCTTCTACGCTGAAAAACCGGGCACCGATGTGGCCGTGACGCAGATGATCCGCAAAGTGACCGACAAAAGCCGCGGCATCCGCCTGGGCAACTATGTGCAAATCCGTGCGATTGAAGACGAGGAACTGGAACAAGTCTGGGGCGGCAAAAAGACCGCCAAAGAAGCCCTGGACAGCATCGTCAAGCGAGGTGACGAGCAGCTGGAACGCTTCCAGAAAGCGAACAAACCTTGAGTGATGGCTCGCCAAGGCAGGCAGGCCACTGATGGAAAAACGTGTCCTGTTTCGCTCCCGCTGGCTGCCGTGGGTGCTGCTGGCCCCGCAGCTGGCGGTCATCAGCGTGTTCTTTTTCTGGCCTGCGGCGCAAGCCTTGCTGCAGTCGTTTCAGGTGCAGGACGCGTTTGGCACATCCACCGAATGGGTCGGGCTGGCCAACTTCCAGACGCTGCTGGCCGACGAGAACTACGCCGCATCGTTCAAGACCACGGCGGTGTTCTCCGTGCTGGTGGCGGTGCTGGGCATTTGCCTGTCGCTGGTGCTGGCGGTGTTTGCGGACCGCGTCATCAAGGGCGCGCTGGTCTATAAAACCCTGCTGGTGGTGCCCTACGCGGTCGCCCCGGCCGTGGCGGGCGTGCTGTGGGTCTTCATGTTTTCACCGTCGCTGGGGGTGGTGGCGTATGCGTTGGGCCGCATGGGCTTCCACTGGAACCACCTGCTGGACGGCGGCCACGCCATGGCACTGATCGTGATGGCGGCGGTGTGGAAGCAGATTTCCTACAACTTCCTGTTTTTTCTGGCGGGCCTGCAGTCGATTCCCAAGTCGCTGATTGAAGCCGCTGCCATCGACGGTGCGCGGCCGTGGCGGCGGTTCTGGTCCATCCAGTTCCCGCTGCTGTCGCCGACCACGTTCTTCCTGCTGGTGATCAACATGGTGTACGCCTTTTTTGACACCTTCGCCATTGTCGACGCCACCACCCACGGCGGGCCAGGGCAAGACACGTCCATCCTGGTTTACAAGGTGTATTACGACGGCTTCAAGGCCATGGACCTGGGCGGTTCAGCCGCGCAGTCGGTGGTGCTGATGGCCATCGTCGTGGTGCTCACCGTCATTCAATTTCGCTATGTCGAGAAAAAGGTGAACTATTGATGGTGGAACGCCGTACCTCACTGGGTCTTCTGGCACACGCCATCATGCTGCTGGGGGTGTTGATCGTTGCCTTCCCGCTGTACTTGGCGTTTGTGGCGTCTACCCACACAGCGCAAGACATCGTGCAGGCCCCAATGCCGCTGCTGCCGGGCAGCCACTTCTGGGAAACCTACAAAACAGCGTTGCTGGGCAGCGACGTGGGGGCGGGCTCCACTGCCCCTGTGGCCCGCATGATGTGGGTGAGCCTGGTGACCGCGCTGGTCATCACGTTCGGCAAGATCAGCATTTCACTGCTGTCGGCGTTTGCCATCGTCTACTTCCGCTTTCCGTTCAAACGCGTGGTGTTCTGGTCCATCTTCATCACGCTGATGCTGCCGGTCGAGGTGCGCATCGGGCCGACCTACCAGGTGGTCGCCGACTTGGGGATGCTCAACAGCTACGCCGGGTTGACCATTCCGCTGATCGCGTCGGCCACGGCCACCTTCTTGTTCCGCCAGTTTTTCCTGACCGTGCCCGACGAACTGCTGGAGGCCGCGCGCATGGACGGCGCCGGGCCGATGCGGTTTTTCTGGGACATCTTGCTGCCCCTGTCCAAAACGTCGATGGCGGCGCTGTTTGTGATCCAGTTCATTTACGGCTGGAACCAGTACCTGTGGCCGCTGCTGGCCACCACCAGTGAAGACATGTACCCGGTGGTCATTGGCATCAAACGCATGATTGCGGGCGGTGACTCGCAAAACGAATGGAACGTGGTCATGGCCACCGCGTTGCTGGCCATGCTGCCACCCGCGCTGGTCGTGGTGCTGATGCAGAAATGGTTCGTCAAGGGCCTGGTAGACACTGAGAAATGAGCACACCCCCGAAGCGCCTTTGGCGCCTCCCCCTCCAGGGGGCGACACCTGCGGCCCGGCAAAGCCGGTTCCGCGATGTCCGCTTGAATCAAACAAACATCTGAGTATTTAAATGGCGTCGATTTCCTTCAACAAGCTCATCAAACGCTACGGCAGCGGCAAGTCCGCCCTGCAAGTGCTGCACGGCGTGAGCGCTGATATTGCGGACCACGAATTCATCGTCATCGTGGGGCCGTCGGGCTGCGGCAAGTCCACCCTGCTGCGCATGGTGGCAGGGCTGGAAGAGGTCAGCGAAGGCACCATCTCGATTGGCGGCAAGGTCGTCAATGACCTGGAGCCGTCCGATCGGGACATCGCCATGGTGTTCCAGAACTACGCGCTGTACCCGCACATGAGTGTGTTTGACAACATGGCCTACGGTTTGAAAATCGCCAAAGTGCCGGCGGCGGAGATCAAGGCGCGGGTCGACAAGGCCGCTGGCATCCTGGAGCTGGGCCACCTGTTGGAGCGCAAACCGCGTGCGCTGTCGGGCGGGCAGCGCCAGCGTGTGGCGATGGGGCGCGCCATCGTCAGGCAGCCGCAGGTGTTTTTGTTTGACGAGCCCCTGTCCAACCTGGACGCCAAGCTGCGTGTTCAAACCCGGCTGGAGATTCAAAAACTGCACCGGGAACTGGGCATCACCTCGCTGTTTGTGACCCACGACCAGGTCGAAGCCATGACGCTTGCGCAGCGCATGCTGGTAATGAACGCGGGCCGCGTGGAGCAATTCGGCACCCCTGAAGAGGTCTACATGCGGCCGGCCACCACCTTTGTGGCGAGCTTCATGGGCTCGCCCCCGATGAACCTGCTCCAAAACGGGCCCAACGCCGCACTGGGCGGCCCCATTGGTGCCACGCTGGGCGTGCGGCCCGAGCACCTGAGCATCACCCCCACCGGCTGGCAGGTGGAGGTCGAGACCCTTGAAATGCTGGGTGCCGAGCGGCTGGTGTACGGCCGCATGGGGGGCGAGCCGCTGGTGATTCGCACCGACGAGGGCGACGCCTGCCCGGCGCTGGGCAGCACCATCCACGTCACGCCCAAGGCCGGGCGGCTGCACTGGTTTGACACGGCCACCGGCCAACGCCTGCCTTGAGCCCCCAGCGCCCCGCTTGGCCCTACCCCCGGTGGATCGCCCACCGGGGCGCGGGCACACTGGCCCCTGAAAACACGCTGGCCGCCTTCCAGCGAGGGGCCAGCTACGGCTACCGGATGTTTGAATGCGACGTGAAGCTGAGCGCGGATGGCGTGCCTTTTTTACTGCACGACAGTACCCTGGAACGCACCACCAACGGGCGCGGCACTGCCGGCGAGCAGCCCTGGGCTGAACTGGCGGCGCTGGACGCGGGCAGCTGGCATTCCACTGCGTTTGCCGATGAACGGTTGCCCAGCCTGGCGCTGGTCGCCAAAGCATGCCTGGCGCGCGGCTGGCTGCTGAACATCGAGATCAAACCCACCCCGGGCAGTGAAACCCTGACCGGCACAGTGGTGGCCAACGCAGCAGCCACACTTTGGGCCGATGCTGCGGTGCCCCCGTTGCTGAGCTCGTTTCAACCCCTGGCGCTGCAAGCGGCACAGGCTGCGCAACCCCACCTGCCCCGAGGGCTGCTGCTCGATACTCTGCCGGACGACTGGCTGCAGACCGCGCAGCGGCTGGCCTGCAGTGCGGTGATCTGCCAACACAAACTATGGACCCCAGTGATCGTGGCACAGGCCAGGTCAGCTGGCCTCAAAACGCTGAGCTACACCGTGAACGACATTGCCAGCGTGCAGCGGCTGCAGGGCCTGGGCCTTGACGGCCTCATCACCGACCGGGTCGATGACTTTGCGCCCGGTGACTGAGGCAGATCCTCACTGGCTCTGCAGTGTCCACAACGTGCCAGTGGCGGCCAGCACCATCGCCGCGTAAGTCAGCATCTTTCCGTCGTGGCCAAACAGCACCAGACCGGCTCCCAACACCGCCAAATTAACTATAAAAATAATAGCAGTCCGTGCAATGAATGAATAGGCAGCCGCACGATTCGACATAAAAAATACCCGCCACACCTGGCTGCCCAGCATCAACAGCAGCGCGACCACAGCCGCGGGCGCCATCAAATTGAGCAAATGGTTGAACAACAAATAGGCGGTCATGGGCGTCGAGAGGAAATCGGTCGGGGCTATCAAGGCGATTAGCGCGGCACCGCGAATCGGGCGCCGCTTCAATTTTATAATGCGGTGATGTCAGTCTGGGCCCTTGGGCTAAACCACCACACCGCACCGCTCGATTTGCGCGGTCGCTTTGCCTATGCGGTAGACCAGGTCGAGCCCACCCTGCGCAGCCTGCGCACAGCCCTGTCGCGCCAAAATGAAGCCACATTGCTGTCGACCTGCAACCGCACCGAAATCTACGGCGTGGGCAGCATGGCGGACCTCAATGAAACCGTGGAGTGGCTGGCGCACTCAGGCGGCGTGTCTCCAACGCTGCTGCGCTCCCACGCCTACACCCTCGAAGGTGACCAGGCCGCTCGCCATGCTTTTCGCGTCGCCAGCGGGCTCGATTCCATGGTGCTGGGTGAACCACAAATCCTGGGTCAGATGAAGGACGCCGTGCGCGCTGCCGAGGGCGCAGGCGCCATGGGTGTGACGCTGCATCAGCTGTTCCAGCGCTCGTTTGCGGTAGCCAAAGAGGTGCGCAGCAGCACCGAGATCGGCGCCCACAGCATCAGCATGGCCGCGGCGGCAGTGCGGCTGGCCAGCCAGCTGTTTGAAGATCTGCGCGACATCAAGGTGCTGTTTGTGGGTGCGGGCGAGATGATTGACCTGGCCGCCACCCACTTTGCCGCCCGCCAGCCCAAGTCCATGGCAATTGCCAACCGCACCATGGCGCGCGGTGAAAAGCTGGCCAGCCGTTTTGGGGCCGAGGTCATGCGCCTGGCCGACCTGCCCAGCCGCCTGCATGAGTTTGACGCGGTCATCAGCTGCACGGCCAGCACGCTGCCCATCATTGGCCTGGGTGCCGTGGAGCGCGCCGTGAAGCAGCGCAAACACCGCCCGATGTTCATGGTCGACCTGGCCGTGCCGCGCGACATCGAGTCCGAGGTCAAGGCGCTGCCTGACGTGTACCTCTACACCGTGGACGACCTGGCCCACGTGGTGCAAACCGGCAAGGACAGCCGCCAGGCGGCCGTGGCGCAGGCCGAAGTCATCATCGACGCAGGCGTGCAGAACTTCATGCACTGGCTGGAACAACGGGACCCCGTCAAAGGCGTGGTGCCGCTGATCCAGCAGCTCAACGCCCAAACCGATGCCTGGCGTGCCCTGGAAATCACCCGCGCCAAAAAGCTGCTGGCCCGGGGTGAACCCCTGGACACCGTGCTGGAAGCGCTGAGCCGCGGCCTGACGCAAAAAATGCTGCACGGCACCCTGGCAGAGCTGCACAGCGGTGACAGCGCCCACCGCGAAGCCACCGCCCACACCGTGACGCGGCTGTTTTTGCGCGGGCAACTGCCCAAACCGCCAGCACCAGACAAAGAGCTTTAGCGGGCCTTGCTGCCTGCGGCGTGGCGCCCAGCCCGCCAGCCTTCGTTTGTCTGTCTGTCGGTGTTTGTTCCTTTCTGATTTCTACCTCCCCATGAAACCCTTTCTTCGCCAAACCCTGGACCGCCAGCTGCTGCGCCTGCACGAATTGGACGCGCTGCTGTCCGCCAGCGATGTGGTCAGCGACATGGACCGCTTTCGCAGCCTGACACGCGAGCATTCTGAAATTAGCGTGGTGGCCGAGCAGTACCGCAAACTCACCAGCCGGGAGGCCGACTTCCTCAGCGCCGAACAGCTGTTGCTCGACAGCAAGGGCGACCCCGACATGCAGCAGATGGCCGAGGAAGAAGTGGCTGCCGCCAAAGCCGACATTGCACAGATCGATGAAGCCCTGCAGCTGATGCTGATCCCCAAGGACCCCGACGACACGCGCGCGGCGTTCATTGAGATCCGGGCCGGCACGGGCGGCGACGAATCCGCCCTGTTTGCGGGTGACCTGTTTCGCATGTACACCCGCTTTGCAGAGCGCAACCGGTGGACGACCGAGATCGTCAGCGAATCCCCGAGCGAGCTGGGCGGCTACAAGGAAGTCGTGCTGCGCATGGACGGCCCGACTGACGAGCAAGGCGTGGGCGTGTACGGCAAGCTGCGCTTTGAGTCGGGCGGCCACCGCGTGCAGCGCGTGCCGGCCACCGAAACGCAGGGGCGCATTCACACCAGCGCCTGCACCGTGGCCGTGCTGCCCGAGCCCGACGAAGCCGAGGCCATCAAAATCAACCCGGCGGACCTGCGCATTGACACCTACCGGGCCAGCGGCGCGGGCGGCCAGCACATCAACAAGACCGACTCGGCCGTGCGCATCACCCACCTGCCAACGGGCATCGTGGCGGAATGCCAGGAAGGCCGCAGCCAGCACGGCAACAAGGCCCAGGCGCTGAAAGTGCTGACGGCACGCATCCATGAAAAAGACCGCTCGGAGCGCGCCGCCAAAGACGCCGCCATGCGCAAGGGCCTGGTGGGCACCGGCGACCGCAGCGACCGCATCCGCACCTACAACTTCCCGCAGGGCCGCCTGACCGACCACCGCATCAACCTGACGCTGTACAAACTCGGGCTGATCGTGGAGGGCGATCTGGGCGACGTCATCACCGCACTGCAGGTGGCCCGGGGTGCAGAGCAGCTGGCCGAGCTGGAAACGGCCAACGGCACCCCTGGCGGCTGAAAATACATCACTATTTAGTCAAATCAAGCGGCTGCCTACGCTTTGATTGCCTGATGCGCTACAAATTTAATAGCAAAGAAAAGAAAAGGCTGGCTGTGACCTCACCCACCCACAGTGACGCACTGAAATCCGCCCAGGCACTGGGCCTGACGCGGCTCGACGCCCAGTTGCTGCTGCTGCATGTGCTGGCACGGCCCAGCCATGACCGGGCCTGGTTGCTCACGCATGACAACGACCCACTGCCCAACGAACTGGCGACGGCCTTCAACCAGCTGGCACAACGCCGGGCGTCCGGTGAACCCTTGGCCTACATCGTGGGCCACAAAGAGTTTTTTGGCCTTGATCTGGCTGTTGACCCAAGGGTGCTGGTGCCGCGCCCGGACACCGAAACACTGGTGGAATGGGCGCTTGAACGGTTAACGACGGAGGGCGCAGGGCGCCTTCCTCACGTTCTGGACCTTGGCACAGGCAGCGGCGCCATAGCCTTGGCATTGGCGCACACCCTGCACACCAGCGGGCGGTCTGCCCACATTGTGGCGGTCGATGCCAGTCCCCAGGCACTGGCCGCCGCGCAGGCCAATGCGACTCGACTGGCGCTCTCGATCCGATTTTTGAACAGCGACTGGTTCGGCCAGGTCGATGGCCGTTTTGACCTCATCGTCAGCAACCCACCCTACATCGCCGACGCCGATCCGCACCTGGCCCAGCTGACCCACGAACCGCTGCAGGCCCTGACATCGGGCGCAGACGGACTGAACGACCTGCGGCGCATCATCGACCAAGCCCCCGCGCACCTGCAGGCGGGCGGCTGGCTGCTGATGGAACATGGCTATGACCAAAGCGAGGCGGTGCGCGCACTGCTTGTGCAACACGG
The DNA here is from genome assembly GCA_046154065.1 of Polaromonas sp. Classification (GTDB taxonomy): domain Bacteria; phylum Pseudomonadota; class Gammaproteobacteria; order Burkholderiales; family Burkholderiaceae_C; genus Polaromonas. The sequence continues at coordinate 51,657 of JBJXEI010000125.1, forward strand.
CTTTGTGGACGTTCAGTCCCGGCTGGACTTGTCGGGCATTGAACGCTGCTCCGGCGGCAGGTGGACCGGAACAGCGGGATAATCACGCATTGACCCGGGTGCGTTGAATTTAATGACTCCGCGCCCACCTAAACGGCATGCCGGCACGGCAGCCCCCCCTAACAGCCCCCGCAAGGAAACACCATGAGCAACCCCCAAGACACCCAAGCCCGCATTGACCAGTTGGTGAAGTCCAGCGACGTCGTGCTGTTCATGAAAGGCACGGCCCAGTTTCCGATGTGCGGCTTTTCAGGCCGCGCGATTCAGGTGCTCAAAGCCTGCGGCGTGAACAAACCCGCCACCGTGAACGTGCTGGACGACGCCGAGATCCGCCACGGGATCAAGGAATACAGCAACTGGCCAACCATCCCGCAGCTCTACATCAAGGGCGAGTTTGTCGGAGGCTCAGACATCATGATGGAGATGTACGAAAACGGTGAACTGCAACAAATGCTGGGCGCACCTGCCGCCTGAATTCAGCGGGTATAGCCCAGACAGGCGCCGCCGTTGGCCGCGCCTCGGCATTCCCGTGTCAAGCGGCTGTCGCGCATGGTTTGTGTTTCCTTGGACCCGTGAAGAAACCGCTCTTCATCAGCCTTGAGCTTGGCGACTTTCTTGGCCCGGTGTTTTTTGGCTTTGACCGGCTTGTCCAGCCCATCGGCCGCGCTGACAGGATCGGCTGCTGAAAACAGGCCGGCAAACACTATCAGTGCGACGGCAAAAACTGTTGAAAATTTTTTCATGACCACCTTTTGGTAGGCACTGTTTCACACCAGACAGCGCCGGGTTTATTGAAGTTTGGGATCGCCAAAATGCTCGTCATCCGGCGGTGCATCCGCGGGCAGCCGAAAATCTTCACTGGCCCATGCGCCGAAATCCACATTCTTGCAGCGAGCACTGCAAAACGGCCGAAACGCATTGGTGGTTGCGTAGATGCTCTGACCACCACACGCCGGGCAGGTCACTATTTTTGGCGGAGGGGCGAGCGGGTCCATCACTCGTCAGGCACACAATGAAAGTTCAAACGTGGCGTCATCGGTGCTGGCATGCAAGCGGTCGTCGCTCTCATGGCGCATCAAGCGCACCGACACCATCAAACGGTTGCCACTGATCTCCGGGCTCAAACCAAGTGCCGGGTCGATGCGCATGCGCAGGAGCTGAAAAGTACGCCCTTGGGGCAGGGCTTGCTGGTAGTGCCCAGCCGGCGCCACCACTTTTTGCGGGGCGCCAGAATCTCGCAGCAGGGACAGCAACACACGCACCGAATCGGCCAAGGGCACCAAAGAGGCAATCCATCGCTGCAAATCAGTCTGGCGCAACGCGGCGCTTTTATGCTGCCACGCGTAGTAGGCAGGCAAGTCAAACTCACAGGTGCCGCCAGGAATGCCGACCCGGCTGCGGATGCTCATCAACCAGTCGTTCTCGGTCAATGACTGACCAGCTTTGCCAGACAGGTTGTTCAGGGAGGCAAAGCAGCCTTCAATCTGGGCGATCACATCGTCAAGCACCACATCCGAGACCGCCGGGTTGCCCCGGTAACCACCCAGCACATGTTTTTGCTTTTCGAGGTCTTTGAGAACATCAGTTTTCAGGTCAGCCCGAGCGCCCACGTCCATGATTTCAAAAATGGTAGTGATGGCGTAGTGGTGATCTGTAGGGCTGTGTCGCTGCACCAAATCACCGAGGCGGCGGAAAAGATGCTCCAGGCGCAAGTAGGTGCGGATGCGTTCATTGAACGGATATTCGTAAAGAATCACAGCACGGTCTTCGTCAGAGTCATGGGGCAGAACATTGAGCGCATCATAGCCCGAAGCCCGTGGCCATCTGCCCCAAGATTTGCGTCAAACCGTCAAGCGATACCCCGTCGTTGTAGACACAGATATCAGCCGCAGCCAGCCGCTGCGCCCGACTGGCCTGGACGGCCATCACTTGCTCAACCGCAGACCGGCTCCACCCCGGCCGCGCAAGCTCACGTGCCATCACCCGGTCGATCTGTGTGGACGGCAGGCAGTCCACCACCAGCACCCGGTCCAGCCGCCCACGCCATCGAGGCGACTCCACCAGCAAGGGAATGTCATACACCACACAGCGCTGGCCTGACGCAACAGCGGCCGCATCTTGCCGCGCCGTCTCCTCATTGATCAAGGGATGAACAATGGCTTCAAGCTGCAGCCGAGCGCCCGGTTCACGAAACACCAGCGCGCGCACCGCATCGCGGTTCATGGCGCCGTCCGGACCGATCAAGTCACTGCCCAGCTGCCGCGAAATGGCTGCAATCGCGCCGCCTCCGACTGCCGTGAGTTGGCGAGAAATAGCATCCGCATCCACCACCGCCGCACCGAGTTGCCGCAAAACCCTGGCCACGGTACTTTTACCACTGCCAATTCCACCCGTCAGGCCAATGCGTTGAACCGCCGCAGGCATGGCTTACAAACCGACCCAATGCAGCACCGCTTGAGGTCCAAAAAACATGGCCGTGAAGCCGGCGCCCGCCAGAAAAGGACCAAAGGGCACATAGCCACCCTCCCGCAAGCCGGAGGAAAACTTCATGGCAAGACCCACCACCGCACCAATCACAGAAGCCATCAAAATGATGGGAATCAATGCTTGCCAGCCAAACCACGCTCCGAGCGCGGCAAACAGTTTGAAGTCCCCATAGCCCATGCCCTCCTTACCAGTCAAGAGCTTGAATGCCCAGTAAACAAGCCAGAGCGACACATACCCCGCAACGCCCCCCCACAGCGACGCCGACAGACTGACAGTCGGATTCCACTGCAAAGCCGCCGAGACAAGGCCCGCCCACAACAGGGGCAGTGTGATGTCGTCGGGCAGCAACGTGGTGTCCCAGTCAATCATGGCAAGCGCTACCAGCGCAGCAGAAAAACCGCACCACACCAACGCCGTGGCAGACAAACCCCAGCGCCAAACACAAAAGAAAAACAAACCACCGACGACTGCTTCCACCAAGGGGTAGCGCACACCATAAGGCGCAGCACAAGCTGCACATCTGCCACGCAAGTACAGATAACTCAGGACCGGAATGTTTTCATACCAACGGATGACATGCCCACAGTTGGAGCAGCGTGACCGAGGAACCAGTAGGTTGAAACGTGGCACGGGATCGGTGGGTTGCTCTGATGCGGGATCGAGGTGAACAGCACATTCCCGGTCCCACTGCCGCTCCATCATTTTTGGCAAACGGTAGATGACCACGTTGAGAAAGCTGCCCAACAAAAGCCCAAAAATCCCTGCCAACGCTGAGAGAACTACGTCCTGCTCGACAGACCACAACACGCTGCTGTCCACGCCGATCAAACGACCTGTCCCAGTTTGAAAATAGGCAAGTACATGGACACCACAATTCCGCCAATCAAGGTGCCCAAAAATACGATGATGATCGGCTCCATCAAGCTTGACAGACCGGCGACCATTTCATCGACCTCTGCCTCGTAGAAGTCGGCGGCCTTGCCCAGCATGTGATCAACCGAGCCGGACTCCTCACCAATGGCACACATCTGCAGCACCATAGAGGGAAAAAGGTTGGCATTGCCCATGGCGGCCGTCAAGCTGGTGCCTGCCGAAACCTCCTGCTGGATTTTTTCGGTGGCATCGGCGTACAACGAATTGCCGGCCGCACCACCAACGGAGTCAAGGGCCTCTACAAGAGGAACACCCGCCGCAAACATCGTGGAAAGGGTTCGTGTCCAACGGGCGATGCATGATTTTTCGATCAAAACGCCAAAAACTGGAACCTTCAGCAGCACACGGTCCATGACGCGCTGTATCTTCTCGTTTCTTTTCCAAGCTTGCAGGAAAAAATAAATACCGCCGCCTACCCCCCCAAAAATGAGCCACCAATAAGCAACAAAAAATTCGCTGATCGCCATCACAAACAGCGTGGGAGCCGGTAAGTCAGCCCCAAACGATGAGAACACCTGCTTGAATGCGGGGATCACAAAAATCATGATCACGGCGACCACCACAAAGGCCACCACCACCACAGAAATCGGGTACATCAAGGCAGACTTGATCTTGGATTTGATCGCCTCTGTTTTTTCCATGTAGACCGCCAGGCGATCCAGCAAGGCCTCCAAAATACCGGCGGCCTCACCGGCTTCCACCAAATTGCAATAAAGCGCATTGAAGTACAAAGGATATTTGCGGAATGCTGCGCTGAGAGATGTTCCCGTTTCCACGTCCGTGCGAACGTCGTTGAGCAACTTGGTCACGCTGGCATTCGGGTTACCGCGACCCACAATGTCAAAGGACTGCAGCAAGGGCACGCCCGCCTTCATCATGGTGGCCAGCTGACGGGTGAAGATCGCGATGTCTTTGGGCTTGATGGACTTACCCGAACGCATGGTGCGTTTCTTGATTTTGGTAGCCAGGACCCCCTGGCGCCGCAAGGCTGCCTTGACCTGGTTCTCACCTGCTGCACGCGTCTCGCCTCGGATCTGTTTGCCGCCCCTGTCCTTGCCTTCCCACTCGAAAACAAATTCCTTGACGCCTTTGGGTGCTGCAGTTGCCATAGTGCTTCTCGTTTTATGCGCGGCGCAAGTGCCGTGTCGTCAATTTCACCAAACACCCGCCCACCGACCCACCAGGGTTCAAATCAGACATTGGTGCAACCCAAAACTTCTTCCAATGAAGTCATTCCCAGCTTGACCTTGTACAACCCAGACTGCCGCAGGCTTCGTACGCCCTCCAATTCGGCCTGGGCGGCAATTTCCGGCGCATTGCCATCCCGCAGAACAATGCGCTGAATTTCATCCGACATGGGCATCACCTGATAGATACCCACCCGGCCCTTGTAGCCGTTGGTGCACATGGAGCAGCCAACGGGTCGATAAGGAGTCCAAGAACCATCGACTTCGTCCTCCTTGAACCCCGCCTGCAGCAATGTCTCACGGGGAATATCGGCGGGAGCTTTGCAATTAGGACACAGACGACGGGCCAAGCGTTGGGCCGTGATCAGAATCACACTGGAGGCGATATTGAAAGGCGCGATCCCCATGTTGCGCATCCGAGTCAACGTGGTTGGCGCGTCGTTGGTGTGCAGAGTGGACATCACCATGTGGCCAGTCTGCGCGGCTTTGATAGCAATGTCGGCCGTCTCCAGATCACGGATTTCACCGACCATGATGATGTCAGGATCCTGGCGCAAAAATGCCTTGAGCGCGACAGTAAACGTCATGCCGGCACGTTCGTTCATGCTGACCTGGTTCACGCCGGGCAAGGTGATCTCGGCCGGATCCTCGGCGGTGGCGATGTTGACGCCAGGCGTATTGAGAATGTTCAGACAGGTGTACAGCGACACCGTCTTGCCAGAACCAGTGGGTCCGGTCACCAACACCATTCCGTATGGCCGTGCAATCGCTTCCAACAAACGCGCCTTTTCTTCAGGCTCGTAACCCAGCGCATCAATGCCCAGCTTAGCGCTGCTCGGATCCAGAATCCGAATCACGATCTTTTCGCCATACATGGTCGGCAAAGTGCTGACACGAAAGTCGATGACGCGGTCCGGTCCGATTTTCAGCTTCATCTTGCCGTCTTGCGGTACGCGCTTCTCGGAGATATCCAACTTCGAGATTACCTTGATGCGCGCGGCCAATTTTTCCTTGATCGACACCGGAGGGGACGCAATTTCCCTCAACTCGCCATCGACCCTGAAGCGCACCCTGTAAGTATGCTCAAAGGGCTCAAAGTGCAGATCAGAGGCTCGCATGCTGAACGCGTCGAGCAGCATCTTCTGCAAAAATTTGACCACTGGCGCATCGTCAATTTCCGACACACCCGAATCGACGTCCTCAACCACACTTGCCGCATTGCTGGATTCGTCAAACTCGAAATCAGAGCCGATGATATTTTCCATCGCCTCCGCAGCCGTTGCGGTTGATGCATCAACCAGCTTGGACAGCTTGTCATACTCGGCGATGACCCAATCCACCCCCATTTGGGTAGAAAACGTGATTTTCTCTGCAGCCTCCTGGTCTGACGGATCTGCCGTGGCGACGATCAACCGGTTGCTCCGTTTGCTGAGCACAACGATACGGTAGGTTTGGCAAATTTTGAGGTCCAGCAGTCCCTTGGGCAAGCGCTGAACGTCAATAGCTTCCAAGTCGAGCAACGGCGCGGCGAATGCAACCGACATCGTGTGCGCAAGGTCGGATGCGGACACCGCACCAGACCCAGTCAACTCGGCAATAAAACTGGTTCGTCCGGTTTGAGCCTTCCGAAAGATGTCCTCTGCAGATTTTTGAGCCAGCTTTCCGGCCAATACCAAAGCCCGGCCCAACCCAGGCAACGCCAAAGGTGCTTTTTCTTTAATTGCAGTTTCAGCAGCAGCCATAGGTATGGGGTCAACTCAAATCTTGATCATCGTTGATCAGGCCAACGATGTAAATTCAAACACGTATCCCACAGCTCGATTTAATGCAATGCTCACATAGTTGTGAAAAGTTGCACAATTCATGAGCACTGCCATCAAGCACGCCGCATCAGCAGTTCGGACGCCAAGCCCTCAAGCGCCAGGCGATATGGATTTAGAGGTAAGCCGGACAAGGCGTCAAGTGCGCGCCCGGCCTCACTGGCTGCTACATCGCGCGTTGCCATCAGAGCACCCGTGCGATGGACAACCGCAATGATCTGTGTCATGTCCGATGTATTGCCCGACTCGATAGCATGCCTGATCAGTGCATTTTCGATGGCAGAGGCGCGCTGCATCGCGATGATGAGTGGGAGTGTCGCTTTGCCTTCACGCAGGTCATCACCCAGATTTTTGCCCATCTCCTGCACGTCACCATCGTAGTCCAACACGTCGTCGATCACCTGAAAAGCGGTTCCTAACGCCTGTCCGAAAACAGCGCAGCACTGTTCGATTTCATCAGATGAGACTGCCAGTAGCGCCGCAATTCGGGCACTGGCTTCAAAAAGCTTGGCCGTTTTGGAGCGTATGACCCTGAGATATCCACTTTCAGACAGCGAGGCGTCGTGCATATTCATCAACTGAAGCACTTCACCTTCAGCGATCACATTCGTTGCCTCTGCCAAAGTCTGCATGATGCGCATGTCACCCGCTTCCACCATCATCTGGAACGCACGGGAGTACAGAAAATCACCAACAAGAACGCTTGCCGGATTGCCGAACGCCTCGTTAGCCGTGGCTCGCCCTCGGCGCAAGGTGGACTCATCCACTACATCATCATGAAGCAAGGTGGCTGTGTGGATGAACTCAACCACTGCCGCCAGATTGTGCCGCTGACTCCCGTTGAAACCCAATGCACCGCACATCAGGAGGAGCAACGCCGGACGCAAGCGTTTACCGCCTGCGGCCACGATGTACCGTGACACCTCCCCTACTAACGCCACATCAGAAGCAAGACGTCGGTCGATGATGGCGTCCATGGCCTTCATGTCTTCGTCAATCAGGGCTAGCGCAGCAGCAGTACTGGAAAAATTTGCAGACAAAAACGGTCCATCCGGTAAAAGTTTTCTGATTATAGAAAGCATCAAGACACACCCAATGCGACTTCCATACACGGCAGGCGACACAGAGAACGCGCTGTATTGACGACGGCAGAAGAGCATGCTACACTCGCTGGCTCTGTGGAAATACGTCTGCAGAACTCATTTCACGAGGTCATACATGTACGCGGTCATAAAAACCGGTGGCAAACAATACAAAGTTTCCGCTGGAGAAAAAATTAAAGTAGAACAGATTGCTGCGGACGTAGGCCAAGAGATTGTTATCGATCAAGTGTTGGCTGTCGGCGAAGGCAGCACAATGAAGGTTGGTACTCCCTTGGTACTAGGTGCAACAGTCACGGTGACAGTGGTGTCCCACGGTCGGCACGACAAAGTGCGCATTTTCAAAATGCGTCGTCGTAAGCACTACCAAAAGCGCCAAGGCCATCGCCAGAACTTCACTGAATTGCAAATCGGCGTCATTGCTGGTTAATCGCAATCAGTAGCATCAGGACTTTTCAGGGATATTGAAAAATGGCACAGAAAAAAGGCGGCGGCTCTACGCGAAATGGGCGTGATTCACAGCCCAAAATGCTCGGCGTCAAGAAATTTGGCGGCGAAGTCATCAATGCTGGCAGCATCATTGTTCGCCAGCGCGGTACCAAGTTCCACCCCGGTGTGAATGTCGGTATCGGCAAAGACCATACACTCTTCGCCTTGGCGGACGGCAAAGTGTCATTCTGCTTCCGCGGTGCCATGAACAAGCACACCGTGAACGTGACACCTGCGTAATACAGCCACATCGATGGCGTCGAAGCCCCGATCAGTCGGGGCTTTTTTGTTTGTAGACTTGTTATTTAGCGTTGCGAACCCTGTTCGCGAACATTGTTGCCCTCGGTGGTTCTTCCACCTGTTTTTGAGCCCATCATGAAATTCGTCGACGAAGCCTTTATTGACATTGCCGCGGGCGATGGCGGGAGTGGTTGCGTTTCCTTCAGCCACGAAAAATACAAAGAATTTGGTGGGCCCAATGGGGGGGATGGCGGACGCGGTGGCCACGTGTACGCTGTGGCCGATATCAACCTAAATACACTGGTCGATTTTCGTTTTTCCCGGCGGCATGATGCAAAAAATGGCGGCCATGGCATGGGTTCGGACATGTTTGGCGCCAAAGGGGATGATGTCGTTCTGAAAATGCCGGTGGGCACCATCCTCACAGACGCCGAAACAGGCGATGTGTTGTTTGAGTTGTTGGTGCCAGGCGAAGAGATTCTGATCGCCAAAGGGGGCGACGGTGGCTTTGGCAACCTACGCTTCAAAAGCTCCACCAACCGAGCCCCCAGAAGCAAGACGCCCGGCTGGCCGGGTGAGCGCAAAAGCCTGAAGCTCGAGCTGAAAGTGCTGGCTGATGTCGGGCTGCTGGGCATGCCCAATGCGGGCAAATCCACCTTTATTTCAGCAGTGTCCAACGCACGCCCCCGCATTGCCGATTACCCATTCACCACACTGCACCCTAACCTGGGTGTGGTGCGCGTCGGCCCCGAGCAAAGTTTTGTCGTCGCCGACTTGCCGGGGCTGATAGAGGGAGCCTCGGAAGGCGCTGGTCTGGGCCACCTCTTTCTGCGCCACTTGCAGCGCACCCGGCTGCTGCTGCACATTGTGGATTTGGCGCCGTTTGATGAAGCAATCGACCCGGTCGCGCAGGCCAAAGCTATTGTGGGTGAACTGAAGAAATACGATGAGGCGCTGTATAAGAAACCGCGCTGGCTGGTGTTGAACAAACTGGATATGGTCGACAACGACCAGCGCGCAGCCATCGTGAAGGACTTTGTGAAACGCTTCAAGTTCAAGGGTCCGGTGTTCGAGATATCGGCGTTGACCCGTGAAGGCTGCGAACACCTGATCAAGACGATCTACAAGCACGTCAAGGAAGTCCAGAAAAGCGAACAGCCCGTCGAAGAAATTGACCCACGATTTGTGGTTCTGCCGCCAGAGCCTTCTGCAAACACCTGATAACTGCATCAACGCATCAAACAGAATGCTATTAAATAAATAGCATTCTGGGCAATGAAAACCTTGGCTACAGCCTGAATTTATTCAATTTTTTAACTATGCACGATCCAAAAGCCGCTTCCGTGCTGAAAAATGCCCGGCGTATCGTTGTGAAGGTAGGCTCCAGCCTGGTCACCGATGAAGGCAGGGGGTTGGACGCCAACGCTATTGGCGACTGGTGTGAGCAGCTGGCAGTGTTGGTTCGTGAAGGACGAGAAGTCATCATGGTCAGCAGCGGCGCCATTGCGGAAGGCATGAAACGGTTGAACTGGACGGTTCGACCCAAAGCCATTCACGAGCTTCAGGCGGCGGCGGCGGTGGGGCAAATGGGCCTGGTGCAGGTGTATGAAACCAAGTTGCGCGAAAACGGCATTGGCAGCGCTCAGGTGCTGCTAACGCATGCCGATCTGGCTGACCGTGAACGCTACCTGAATGCCCGATCCACGCTGCTGATGTTGCTGCAGTTGGGTGTGGTGCCGGTCATCAATGAAAATGACACGGTGGTCAATGACGAGATCAAGTTCGGCGACAACGATACCTTGGGCGCCTTGGTCGCCAATCTGGTCGACGCCGACGCGCTCATCATCCTGACAGACCAACGCGGCCTGTACACCGCCGATCCACGCACCAATCCGTCTGCGGAATTTGTGCATGTTGCTGTGGCGGGTGACACGGCACTTGAAGCCATGGCGGGTGGCGCTGGCTCCAGTATCGGCAAAGGCGGCATGATCACCAAGATCCTGGCCGCCAAACGCGCCGCGGGGTCAGGCGCCTCCACTGTGATCGCCTGGGGCCGGCAACCCAAGGTGCTGATCAACTTGGTCAACGGTGAGGCCACAGGTACGCTGCTGATTGCCCAGACGGCTAAAAATCAGGCCCGAAAACAATGGATGGCTGACCATTTGCAACTCCGTGGCTCTGTTCAGGTAGACGCCGGGGCCGCACTGAAGGTCAGCGGGGAAGGTAAAAGTCTTCTGCCCATCGGCATGACAGCCGTACAGGGTGACTTTTCCCGCGGTGACGTGATCGCCATCAAAGGGGACAACGGTCAGGAAATTGCCCGTGGCTTGTCCAACTATTCCAGCGCCGAAGCCCGCCTCATTTGCCGCAGATCATCTGCCGAATTCGAGCGTCTGCTTGGCTACACCGGTGAGCCCGAGATGGTCCACAGAACCAACCTAGTGCTCAGTCGTTAGTTCGTCATCTTTAGTTGTTGGGACCGTAGTTCACGGTTTTCATGCGGCTGATCATGCTAGCGACCGATGAGGGTGGTGAGCCATTCTCACAGCCACCGGCGCGCGCAAGTCGAAGCGGATGCCGTGACGGCATGTTGCCAAACATGGACTTCCATTGCGGCTCAGTCACCAGCGACCACTTGCCGTCAGACGAGTACCGCGCGTAAGTCTTGTACTCGCCAGTGGCACAACGCAGCGCCTCGTACAACACATTCCTGGCGCCACTTTTACTTTCTGCGACCACCACGTAGCGCACCAAACCATCGCGGGGCGAAATGCGGATGGTTGACGGGTCTACGCCGTAAGCCAGAGAAGAGTTGATGGACACATCAAACATCACCAGCTTACCCGGGTCAAAAGCTGGCGGTGGTGGCGCTTCGGTTTCAACCCACTCCGGGTCGTCCACGTTGCTGGTAAAACCGCCGGGCTCGCCGCCTGCGGCCAATGCGCCCAGTGACAACGTCAAGAGACACGGCATCACCAAGCGCGATGCTATCGTCGAAGGCAGGGCCTTGCTGAGCATAAATTTCATAAATCAGGCGCCTTCGGGGGCGCAGTCAAACTGGTTTGGGGATCGGGCTCAAAAGTCCCACCAGGCGGCAACTCGAAACCGGCAGCAAACCGGAAAGCAGCCATACCCTGGGAATGAGTCATGGTCATCTGGGCGCCGTCTTCATCAGACCGAAACGGCAAGCCACCCGTTCGGGCATGACGTTGACGTGCATCACCTCGGCCCTCATGGCGAGGGTCGGAGCGGCCATCACAGCGCGGAACAAACCGCGACAGCTCGGTGAGTGCCATCTCATACACACCGCGTTTGAATTCAACCACCACGTCCAGCGGTACCCAGTAGTCATTCCAACGCCAGGCGTCGAACTCAGGGTGGTCGGTGGCGCGCAGGTTCAGGTCCCAGTCATGCCCCACCAGCTGAAGTAGAAACCAGATTTGCTTCTGGCCTTTGTAATGTCCGCGCGCGTCGCGCCGGATGAACCGGTCTGGCACCTCATAGCGCAACCAGTCTCGGGTACGGGCCAGCACCTGAACGTGCTGAGGGAACAAACCTACTTCCTCATGCAACTCGCGGAACATGGCCTGCTCGGGGTTTTCACCCCGGTCAATGCCGCCCTGCGGGAACTGCCACGAGTGGGTACGTATGCGTTTGCCCCAAAAAACCTGACTTCTCTGGTTGAGCAAGATGATGCCGACGTTGGGCCGAAAACCGTCCCGGTCAAGCATAATCGAACCTCAATTTTTTGAACTGAGTCCATTATGCACAGCGCTGAGGCCATATGCCAGTGATGTGACACCCGCTTATGCGACTCCCCCCTCCCCCAACCCCAACAAAGCGCCCATGAAAGCCTCCCAGTTCTTCATTTCAACCCTCAAGGAAGCACCTGCAGACGCCGAGATCGTCAGCCATCAGCTCATGATGCGTGCCGGCCTGATTAAGAAACTGGGCGCAGGCATTTACAACTACATGCCCATGGGTCTGCGCGTGATTCGCAAGGTTGAGGCCATCGTGCGCGAGGAAATGAACCGTGCAGGCGCCATTGAAATGGCCATGCCCGTGATTCAGCCCGCCGAACTCTGGCAAGAAACCGGCCGTTTTGAAAAAATGGGCCCTGAACTGCTGCGCATCAAGGACCGCCATGGCCGTGACTTTGTGGTGCAACCCACCAGTGAAGAAGTGGTCACCGACGTGATGCGCCAGGACATCAAAAGTTACAAGCAGCTGCCCAAAAACCTCTATCAGATCCAGACCAAGTTCCGCGACGAACGCCGCCCCCGCTTTGGCCTGATGCGTGGGCGCGAGTTCATCATGAAGGACGCCTACAGCTTTGACCGCGACGAAGCCGCCGCCAAAGTCAGCTACCAGAACATGGCCGCCGCCTACCGCCGGATTTTTGACCGCTTTGGCCTGACCTACCGCGCCGTCGCGGCGGACAGCGGCGCCATTGGCGGTGATTTGAGCGAAGAGTTTCAGGTGATTGCCGCCACCGGAGAAGACGCCATCGTCTACTGCCCTGGCAGCAGTTACGCCGCCAACCTTGAAAAAGCCGAGGCACTGGCACCGGCAGCAGGTAACCGCGTGGCCACCCAGGCCCTGACGCAAACGGCCACGCCAGGCAAAAGCACTTGTGCGGACGTGGCCGAGCTGCTGGCCATCCCGCTGCAGTCCACGGTCAAGTCACTGGTGCTGGCCACCGATGAGACCAACGAAGCCGGTGAGATCGTCAAATCACAGGTCTGGCTGCTGCTGCTGCGCGGCGACCACGACATGAACGAAGTCAAGGTCGGCAAGGTGCCCGGGCTGGATGGCAACTTCCGTTTTGCCACGCTGCCTGAAATTGAGGCGCACTTCGGCTGCACCCCCGGTTACCTCGGCCCCTTGAATCTGCGGCAGCCCGTCAAGCTGGTGGTGGACCGCGAGGTTGCCGTGCTCAATGACTGGATCTGCGGCGCCAACGTGGCAGGCTTTCACATGACCGGTGTCAACTGGGGCCGTGACCTGCCCGAGCCGGACCTGGTGGCCGACATCCGCAATGTGGTAGCCGGAGATGCGTCCCCGGACGGCCAGGGCCTGCTGGCCATCGAGCGTGGCATTGAGGTGGGCCATGTGTTCTACCTCGGCACCAAATACAGCCGCGCCATGAATGCGACTTTTCTCGGCGACAACGGCAAACCCCAGTTTCTGGAGATGGGCTGCTACGGCATTGGCATCACGCGCCTGCCGGCGGCCGCCATTGAACAAAACCACGACGCGCGCGGCATCATCTGGCCGGACGCGATTGCCCCATTCACCGTGGTGCTGTGCCCCATCAGCCCGGACCGCTTCCCGGACGTCAAGGCCGCAGCCGACACGCTCTACGCCGAGCTGCTGGCCGCCGGGGTCGACGTGATCCTGGACGACCGCAATGAGCGCCCGGGCGCCATGTTTGCCGACTGGGAACTGATTGGGGTGCCGCACCGCGTCACCATTGGTGATCGGGGCCTGAAAGAAGGCCAGCTGGAATACCAGCACCGCCGTGACGCCGCGTCCAGCCCGCTGGACGCCGCCAACGCACTGAACCTGCTCAAGGGCAAGCTGGGCCTGCCCGTGGCCGCTTGAGCGCTGGTGATTCATCTGTGACGTTTGACGCAGTGCCAGCGTCCCCAAATGCCATCTCACGGCGAGCCGCGCTGGGGCCTTTGCTGGCCATGCCGGCCTCGCTCCTGTTGCCGCCCAACGCCCATGCGGGTGGCCAACTAGAAGAGCCGCTGATCGACTCGGTTCGCACAGCGCTGAGCTCGGCCATTGCCAACAAGGCACCGCCCATCCCGGAGTTCAGGGACACGGAAAGCCGACTGAAATACCTGCGCTGGCTGACCAGCATGAGCCAGCGGTTGATGAAAAAAAAACCCGAGCTGCAGATCCGGCAGGAGTTTTTGCAGGCCGTCTGGTATGAAAGCAAACGCGCCGGGCTGGACATCACGCTGGTCATGGGCCTGATTCAGGTCGAAAGCAATTTCCGCAAATTTGCCGTCAGCCCGGTGGGCGCACGCGGCTACATGCAGGTCATGCCCTTCTGGACACGGGTGATTGGCGACGGTGACGCGGGCAAGTTGTTCCACATGCAGACCAATTTGCGGTTTGGTTGCGTGATCCTGCGCCACTACCTGGACCGCGAAAAAGGCGATGTGTTCATGGGCCTGGGCCGCTACAACGGCTCCCGGGGGCGAGCGCCCTACCCCGATGCCGTGCTGGGCGCGCGGCGCAACTGGATGATGGAAACAGCTTGAAAATTAACATACAGCTTAATTTTTAGGCTGTAACGATCATTTGCTGAATAGAAAGTGCTTCCAGCCTAGGTGCTAACTGCCCGTAACGCTATCATTTAAATAGCGTTATGCGGTGTGTGTAGCGCCCACAAATGACTGCTCATCGGCCAACCAGGCCAGCACCGGCACGGTGCCCGGCAACACGGGCTGCACCGTCACCGGCAGGCCTTGCCAGGCAAACTGCTGACCTTCACGCATTTGCAGCGCTCCAGTCCAGTCGAACACCTTGCAGAAGTTCAGGCGTACCAGCGCATGCGGGTAGTCGACCAGCTCGACCTGCCAAGGCTGTGGCGTGCCAATCGTGATCCCGAGTTCTTCCTGCAGTTCCCGCTGCAGGGCCTGTGCGACGGTTTCACCACGCTCCAGTTTGCCGCCAGGGAACTCCCAGTAGCCTTCATAAACCTTGCCGGGCGGGCGGGAAGTGAGCAGAAATTGGCCATCTGGCTGAATCAGCACCCCGACGGCCACTTCAACGACCTTGCGATCTGCACCGCCCTCGCGGGGGCGGTCACCATCTGCCATCAGCACGGCCCTCACAGCCGGTCAGATGTCTGTGTGTTTGCCGGCGTAGTCGCGGGCAAACTGATAGGCCACGCGGCCACTGCGGGAGCCACGCTCCAGCGCCCAGACCAACGCCGCTGGGCGCGCTTGGGCGATGGCGTCTGCCGACACCCCGAACGACGACAACCACTGCGCGGTGATGGTCAGGTACTCGTCCTGGCTGAACGGATAAAAGCTGACCCACAGGCCAAACCGCTCGGACAGGGAAATCTTTTCCTCGACCACCTCACCGGGGTGGACCTCGCCGTCCTCGGTGTGGGTGTAGGTCAGGTTCTCGGTCATGTACTCGGGCAACAGATGCCGGCGGTTGCTGGTGGCGTAAATCAGCACATTGGGCGTGGCTGCCGCGACCGAGCCGTCCAGAATCGATTTGAGCGCCTTGTAGCCGGGCTCGCCTTCTTCAAAACTCAGGTCATCACAAAACACGATGAATTTTTCGGGCAGACCGGATACGACATCGACGATGTCGGGCAGGTCCACCAGGTCCGCCTTGTCGACCTCGATGAGGCGCAGGCCGCGGGCGGAATACTCGTTCAGGCAGGCCTTGATCAGCGACGACTTACCGGTGCCGCGTGAGCCGGTCAGCAGCACGTTGTTGGCGGGTCGGCCGCTGACAAACTGCTCGGTGTTGCGGCGGATTTTTTCTTTCTGGTCGCTGATTTCTTTCAGATCATCAAGCCGCATCTCGCCGATGTGCCGCACCGGCTCCAGCGTGCCGTGGCCCGACGACCGCTTGCGGTAACGAAACGCGACCGAGCCGCTCCAGTCAGGGGCACGCAGTGGCTGCGGCAACACCGACTCGATGCGACTCACCAGGGATTCGACGCGCGCCATCAGGCGCGCCAACGGCTCGGTGTGCTGTTCGTTCATGCGCGGGGCTCAGCTGCGGTAGTCGGCGTTGATCTTGACGTAGTCGTAGGACAGGTCACAGGTCCAGACGGTGTCCGACGCCTCACCCCGGCCCAGGAGCACTCTCACGGTGATCTCGCTTTGCTTCATCACGCGCTGGCCGTCGGCCTCCACGTAGTCGGCATGGCGGCCCCCGTTTTTGGCAACCAGCACGTCGTCCAGGTACAAATCGATCCTGGTCTGGTCCAGGTCGCCAATGCCAGCGTAGCCCACGGCCGCCAGAATGCGGCCCAGGTTAGGGTCGCTGGCAAAAAAGGCGGTTTTCACCAGCGGTGAATGGGCAATCGCGTAGGCCACCTGGCGGCACTCCGCACTGGATTGGCCGCCCTCCACCGTGATGGTGATGAATTTGGTGGCGCCTTCACCGTCCCGCACGATGGCCTGCGCCAACTGGCGGGCGATGTCCAGCATGGCATGGAACAGCACTTGGCCGTCGGCACTGCCCCAGGCGGTGATGGGCGCATGCGCGGCCTTTTGCGTGGCGACCACCACAAACGAGTCGTTGGTGGACGTGTCGCCGTCCACCGTGGCCCGGTTGAACGAGCCTTCGGCCAACGTCAGCGCCAGCTCCGCCATCATGGCCTGGGACACGCAAGCATCGGTGGCCATGAACCCCAGCATGGTCGCCATGTTCGGGCGGATCATGCCCGCGCCCTTGCTGATGCCCGTGATGGTCACGGGCACACCGCCCAGCATGATCTGGCGGGAAAACGCCTTGGGCACGGTGTCGGTGGTCATGATGGCCAGAGCGGCATCGGCCCAGCTGTCAGCCCGCGCCTGGGCAATTGCGGCAGGCAGGCCTGCGGCGATGCGGTCGTGCGGCAGGGGTTCCATGATGACGCCCGTGGAAAACGGCAGCACCTGCTCGGGCGCGATGTTCAATTCACGCGCCAGCGCGATGCAGCAGGCATGGGCCCGGCTCAGGCCGTCGTCGCCGGTGCCCGCATTGGCGTTGCCTGTGTTGATCAGCATGGCGCGAACGCCGTGGCTCTGGCCAGCGTTTTTAGCCAGATGGTCACGGCAAATTTGCACGGGGGCAGCGCAAAAACGGTTTTGCGTGAACACGGCACCCACGGTGGAGCCTTCGTCGAGCAATAACACGGCCAAGTCCTTGCGGTTGGCCTTGCGGATACCCGCTTCGGTGATACCCCAGCGCACACCGGGCACGGGATGAAGGTCAGCGGCGGGGGTGGCAACCAGGTTGACGGGCATGCAAAAGCTCCAGCGGTTCAGGACAAGGGGCGGGGAAGAGGCGTGTTCAGCTCAGCTTGCCGTGGCAGAGCTTGTATTTTTGGCCGGAGCCGCACGGGCAGGGGTCGTTGCGGCCCACACGGGGCATCTGCTCGGCGAGATCGCCAGCTGTTTGTGCCGGCCGACGGTCCTCACTGACGGCCGTCACCTCGACCTCGCCCGTTTCAGTCGGCGCGGTGTAGGTGATGTTGGAAATGCTTTCTGCCCGGTTTTCCATCTCTTCGGCCGCTTGTTCGAGCTGCTCGCCCGACTGGATCTTGACAGTCATCAGCACCTTAGTGACTTCGTTTTTCACGCTGTCCAGCAGCTGGCCGAAAAGCTCAAACGCTTCGCGTTTGTATTCCTGCTTGGGCTGCTTCTGCGCGTAGCCCCGCAGATGAATACCCTGACGCAAGTAATCCAGTGCGCTGAGGTGTTCACGCCAATGCGTGTCGATGCTTTGCAGCAACACCACCCGCTCAAACTGAATGAAGTTTTCTTCACCAATGGCGTCCACCTTGGCATTGAAAGCGGCATGGGCCGCAGCCACGACTTTTTCAACCACTTCATCATCGGTGATGGCGGTGGCGGACTCCAGCTCGGCAGCCAACGGCAGATCGATTTGCCACTCGTCCCGCAACACCTTCTCCAAGCCAGCCACATCCCACTGCTCTTCCACGCTTTCAGCCGGCACGTACTGGCGCGTCAGGTCGTTGAAACAGCCTTCGCGCAACGAGGCAATCTGGCCGGCGAGGTTGTCGGCGTCCATGATGTCGTTGCGCTGCTGGTAGATCACCTTGCGCTGGTCGTTGGCAACGTCGTCGTACTCCAGCAGCTGCTTGCGCACATCAAAGTTGCGGGCCTCCACCTTGCGCTGGGCCGACTCGATGCTGCGGGTCACGATGCCAGCCTCAATGGCTTCACCGTCGGGCATTTTGAGCCGCTCCATGATGGCCTTGACGCGGTCGCCCGCAAAAATGCGCATCAGCGGATCGTCCAGGCTCAGGTAGAAACGGGACGACCCGGTGTCGCCCTGTCGGCCCGAGCGGCCGCGCAGCTGGTTGTCAATGCGGCGTGACTCGTGGCGTTCGGTCGCGATGATGCGCAAACCGCCCAACGCCAGCACCTGCTCGTGCTCTGCTTTCCACTGCGCGCGCAGACGGGCGATTTCAGCGTCTTTTGCGGCGGCATCCAACGCCTCGTCAGAGGCAACGGCCTCGATGAGTTTTTCCACGTTGCCACCCAGCACGATGTCCGTTCCACGGCCCGCCATGTTGGTGGCAATGGTGATCATTTGCGGGCGACCGGCCTGGGCCACGATGTCGGCTTCACGGGCGTGCTGTTTGGCATTCAGCACCTGGTGAGGCAGGTTTTCCTTGATCAGCAACTGATCAATGATTTCCGAATTTTCAATGGACGTGGTGCCCACCAGCACAGGCTGGCCGCGCTCGTAACACTCCCGGATGTCCTTGATCGCCGCTTCGTATTTTTCCCGGGTGGTTTTGTAAACCCGGTCCAGCTGGTCGTCGCGTCGGCTGATGCGGTTTGGAGGGATGACCGTGGTCTCCAGGCCGTAGATTTCCTGAAACTCGAAGGCCTCGGTGTCGGCGGTGCCCGTCATGCCGGCCAGCTTGCTGTACAGCCGGAAGTAGTTCTGGAACGTGATGGACGCCAGCGTCTGGTTCTCAGCCTGGATCTGCACACCTTCCTTGGCCTCCACCGCCTGGTGCAGGCCATCACTCCAGCGGCGGCCCGACATCAGGCGGCCGGTGAATTCATCAACGATCACCACTTCTGAGCCCTCATCCCCCTGCTGCACCACATAGTGCTGGTCACGGTGGTAGAGCAAATTGGCGCGCAAGGCGGCGTACAAGTGGTGCATCAACGAGATGTTGGACGGGTCGTACAGCGTGGCACCCTCAGCGATCAGGCCCATCTTGAACAGCAGTTCTTCGGCGTTCTCGTGGCCTTGTTCGGTCAGAAACACCTGGTGCGTTTTTTCATCAATCGTGTAGTCGCCGGGCTGGGTCACACCCTCCCCGGTTCTCGGGTCCGCTTCGCCTTCCTGCTTGACCAGCAGCGGCACCACCTTGTTCATGGCGATGTACATCTCGGTGTGGTCTTCGGCCTGCCCGCTGATGATGAGCGGCGTGCGCGCCTCGTCGATCAGGATGGAGTCAACCTCGTCGACGATGGCGAAGTTCAAGCCGCGCTGAACGCGGTCGGCGACTTCGTACACCATGTTGTCACGCAGGTAATCAAACCCGAACTCGTTGTTCGTACCGTACGTGATATCGGCCTGATAAGCCTGCTGCTTTTCCTCACGCGGCATGTTGGGCAAATTAATACCCACGCTCAGCCCCAGGAAGTTGTAGAGCTTGCCCATCCAACGCGCGTCCCGGCTGGCCAGGTAGTCGTTGACGGTCACCACATGCACGCCCTGCCCGGTCAAGGCATTGAGATAAACCGGCAGCGTGGCCGTCAGCGTTTTGCCTTCGCCGGTGCGCATCTCGGAGATCTTCCCGTTGTGCAGCGACATGCCACCCAGCAGTTGGACATCAAAATGCCGCATCTTCATCACCCGCTTGCCGCCTTCACGCACCACGGAAAACGCTTCTGCCAACACCATGTCAAGAGACTCTCCTGCAGCGACACGGCGTTTGAAATCCTGCGTCTTATCACGCAGTTGGTCGTCGCTCAGCTTCTCATAGTCTGCTTCAAGGCCATTGATTTGATCGATGGTTTTACGGTACGTTTTGAGCAAGCGGTCGTTGCGGCTGCCGAAAATTTTGGTCAGGATATTGGAGGCCATACGTGCGAGGCCGCTGTCGTCCACCCAAAAGGACAAACACAGCAGCCGAGATCCCTTAATTGATACGGACTTTAGGTGCGGGTGCCAGCCGGTAGTTCAACCGGGGCGAAACCTACTGAGTTTAACCGTGCAGCAGCAATGCACAGCATAGGCCGCTGTCAGCGCACAGCCAGCGAGGGAGCGGACATTTGCCGACCCGCGCGCAAAAACTTCTGCGGATCCTGGTAGATGCCATCGACCAGCACCTCAAAGTGAAGGTGCGGCCCGGTCGATCGGCCTGTGCTGCCGACTTCGGCAATTTTCTGGCCCCGTTTGACCAGATCACCTTTTTTGACGAGCACCCTGGAGGCATGAGCGTAACGAGTGACCAGATCATTCCCGTGGTCCACTTCCAACATGTTGCCATAGGCTTGGTGGTACTCCTGGGTCACAACCACCCCGCCAGCAGCCGCGAGGATGGGGGTGCCCGTATCAGACGGGAAATCCAGCCCGGTGTGCAGCGCCGACCGACCGTTCATCGGATCGATTCGCCAGCCAAAGGCAGATCCCAGATTGCCGCCTGCCACGGGTTCCTGGGTAGGAACCATCAATTTTTTGATCTTCTGGTCAAACAGGCGAGACTCCATGACAGTCATCAAGTCGACACGCTGGTCGGTCAGCTGATCCAGGTCGTTGAGTGTGGCCTGCAACTCCTGCATCGACAAGGAGTGCCCGCCAATCAGCGCACCGCCACTGCCAGGCATTTTTTTGAACTCTCCGGAACTAACCCCCGCAAGACCCGAAACTCGCTCACCCAGAGCCTCAAGCTGCATCATCTTGGCCTGCATTTCGCCCAAACGTTTAGCCATTACGTCAATGTTTTCACGCATGAAGCGATCGCGTTGCTCCGCCTCATCCTTGACGACCATCTTTACCAGAGACCCCACCACGGGCCATCCTTCACGAGCCCCCTTCAGAAAAACCCAGTGGTACAAGGCAGCAGCCACCAGCATCAAAACCAAGGAAGCCAGTCCGGCGGCCAGCAACAGGCGGGTACCGCTGAGGTAGATGGCACGACTTCTGGCGAGCCACGCATCCGTGATAATTACATGCACACGATTTCCTCTTTAAACGCTGGCCCCAGCCCGCCAGACACTGCAAACCTTGAACACATTCAGACGCCTTCCCCTGGCCCTCACCGCCCTAGAAGCGGCCGAAAATGCGCCTGCCTTGGCTCAATTGGCCCGTCTGCTCAAGGAGTCCACCAGCAGATTGAAGGCCATTCAACCCCTGGTGCCGATGGCGTTGCGACAAGCCATTCAGCCTGGGCCCGTTGACGACAAGAACTGGTGCCTGCTGGTCAACAGTGCAGCCGCCAGTGCAAAAATCCGGCAACTCATTCCTGCCATGGAGCGCAGCTTGGCAGACCAAGGGTGGAAGCCCCTGCAGATTCGTTTGAAAATTCTCGTCACAAAAAAATAAACCGCTCTGGGAGCGGTATTTAATCTTTTTGGTTTGGCTAAAAATGGTGCCGCTTGTCGGAATCGAACTGACGACCTACCGCTTACAAGGCGGTTGCTCTACCAACTGAGCTAAAGCGGCACAAGTGATAGTTTACTTCACCCGCGTGAGAGAAGGACGGGGGCGAGTGGGTGGTTTCGGTGAATCTTCAGAATTTGGAGCGTTCAAAGGAACATCTTCACCTGACTCAGGAACGAGCTGCATGATTTTTTCATCGCGCAGTGAAACCGGGTTGCCAACGTCGCCAGCAGCCACTTCAGGGCCGTCCCCTTCATCACTGGTTCGGTGCGTGGCCGGAGCTCCGCCCACGGACAACATCGGAAACGACATACCCTGCCCGTTTTCACGGGCGTAAATGGCCATCACATGTGTCATGGGCACCATGATTTCACGCGCGCTGCCCGCAAACCGCGCCTTGAATTCAATGAAATCGTTGCCAAGCTGCAGGGAACTGGTCGCGTCAAAACTGATGTTCAACACGATTTCATTGTTCTTTACGAATTCACGTGGAACTTGCACAGTGTCATCGACCAGCACCGCCACGTAGGGCGTAAAACCGTTGTCAGTACACCATTCATACAATGCCCTCACGAGGTAAGGGCGCGTCGAGGTAGCTTCAGGCGGGGTCATCACAGCAGTCAATGTCAGGCAGTCCGATTATTTACGCATGACTTTTTCAGACGGCGTCAGCGCTTCAATGTAGGCAGGCCGCGAAAAAATACGCTCGGCATATTTGAGCAGCGGGGCTGCATTTTTGGACAGGTCGATGTCGTAGTAGTCCAAGCGCCAAAGCAATGGCGCTATGGCGACGTCCAGCATCGAGAAATTGTCCCCCAGCATGAATTTATTCTTCAGGAAAATCGGGGCCAACTGGGTCAGGCGGTCACGCACGTGGGAACGGGCTTTTTCAAGCGCTTTCTCATTGCCTTTGGCAGCGCGCGACTCCAGCGTGCTGACATGCACAAACAGTTCTTTCTCAAAATTGAGCAAAAACAGGCGCACGCGGGCTCGGTCAACCGGGTCACCAGGCATCAATTGAGGATGTGGGAAGCGTTCATCAATATATTCGTTGATGATGTTGGACTCGTACAAAATCAGATCACGCTCGACCAGAATGGGTACCTGCCCATAAGGATTCATCACACTGATATCTTCGGGCTTGTTGTACAGGTCAACATCCCGAATCTCAAAGTCCATTCCTTTTTCAAACAAGACAAAGCGGCAGCGGTGCGAAAAAGGGCAGGTTGTGCCTGAATAAAGGACCATCATGATTCGGAACTCCTGAAAACAAAAAAGTGGCACCCAGGACGTGTTCCTTGAAGGTGGCCACTCCGAAGAGAGGGGTGCCCCTTGATAAGGCACACCAGCGAGAACTACACAGCGTTACTTGATATCTTTCCAAAAGGCGGCATTCAAGCGCCAAGCCGCAAATGTCAGCAACAACAAGAACATCAACACCCACACGCCAATTCGAACGCGCGTATTTTGGGCGGGCTCGGCCATCCATTGCAAATAACCTACCAGGTCACCCATCGCTTGGTCGAACTGCAGAGGTGTCATGGTGCCAGGCGTCAATTGTTCCCAACTTTTGAATGAGGCCGTTTTCACACCGTGGCTTTCGTGTTCTTCGAACACTGCCTTGCGTTGACCCTGCAACTCCCACAGCACGTGTGGCATGCCGACATTGGGATAAGCCAGATTGTTCCAGCCAGTGGCCTTGGTATCGTCCCGGTAATAGGTGCGCAAATAGGTGTAGAGGTAATCAGCACCGGTACCACCTGCCCCCGCCCTGGAGCGCGCAATCACCGTCAGATCAGGCGGATTGCCACCAAACCAGTCTTTGGCCTGCTTGGGATCCATCGCAACTTTCATGGTTTCTCCCACTTTTTCGGTGGTGAAAAGCAAGTTGTCCTTGACCTGCTGGTCGCTGAGTCCGATGTCCTTGAGGCGGTTAAAGCGCATGAAGGCAGCCGAGTGGCAATTCAAGCAGTAATTGACAAACAGTTTGGCTCCATTTTGGAGAGCAGCCAAATCGTTGGTCTTGTTGGGCGCCTTGTCCCAGACCACACCACCTTCACTGGCATGCGCGCTTACCGAAATGCCAAGGGCCGCGATAAGGGCAAACAGGGTATTGGAAATCAGTTTTTTCATGTGAATGGCCCCCGCTCAGTGGGCGGCAAAAGTGACACGGGATGGAACCGGCTTGAACGCGCCCAGCTTGCTCCACCACGGCATCAGGATGAAAAAGCCGAAATAAAACAGCGTTCCGATTTGAGAAACACGCTCACCAATAGGTGATGGAGGCTGCACACCTAGGTAGCCCAGCACCAGAAAATTGATCACGAAAATGCCGTAGAGGTATTTATTCCAGCTCGGACGGTAGCGAATCGACTTGACTTGACTGTGATCAAGCCAGGGCAAGAAAAACAGGATCACCACAGCCCCCCCCATGACCACCACACCCCAAAACTTGGCATCGATCATCAACATGGCGGCAATCGCACCGGCGGCAACCGCCACGATGACCAACTTGAACAGAGCCGCCATCTTGGTTTTGGCCACAGCGAGCACGGCGCCAGCCACCACGCAGGCGATCAGCGCGTACATCATCTCGCTGGTGATGGCACGCAGCATGGAATAGTACGGCGTGAAGTACCAGACCGGTGCGATGTGCGCAGGCGTCTTCAATGGGTCGGCCGGAATGAAATTGTTGTATTCCAGAAAGTAGCCGCCGAACTCAGGGGCTAGGAAAATGATGGCGGTGAACACCATCAGGAACATGCTGACCGCAAAAATGTCGTGAACGGTGTAGTAAGGGTGAAACGGAATACCGTCCACTGGGTGACCCGCGGCATCTTTCGGCGCGTCCGGCCCCTTGATCTCAACACCGTCAGGGTTGTTGGAGCCGACTTCGTGCAGTGCAATGATATGAGCCGCCACGAGACCCAGCAACACCAGAGGTACCGCAATCACGTGAAAGGCAAAAAAGCGGTTCAGCGTGGCGTCCCCCACCACATAGTCACCACGGATCAGCAACGCCAAATCAGGGCCGATGAACGGGATGGCTGCGAACAAGTTCACAATCACCTGAGCACCCCAGTAGCTCATCTGGCCCCAGGGCAGTAAATAGCCCATGAAGGCTTCGGCCATCAGGCACAGGAAAATAGCACAACCAAAAACCCAGATCAATTCGCGAGGCTTGCGGTAGCTGCCGTAGATCAAGCCGCGGAACATGTGCAGGTACACCACCACAAAAAATGCCGACGCACCGGTGGAGTGCATGTAACGAATCAGCCAGCCCCAGGGCACGTCCCGCATGATGTATTCGACAGAGCCAAACGCCAAAGCCGCATCAGGCTTGTAGTGCATGGTCAAAAAGATACCGGTGGTGATCTGAATCACCAGCACCAGCAAGGCCAGCGAGCCAAACATGTACCAGAAGTTGAAATTTTTGGGCGCGTAGTACTCGCTCAAATGCTCTTTGTACAGCTTGCTGGCGGGGAAACGGTTATCGACCCAGGTCATTGCTTTTTCGGCAAATGGGGCGTTGGCAGGAGATTCTTTGAAGGCAGCCATGACTGGTCCTTGGGTCAAGTGGGGTTTTGTCGATCGCCTGAATCAGGTCTGCAGAGTTGTCATGGCCAGATACCCGAAGGTAGGGTCTGGTGAACAATTCATCAGCAAATTTTCAAACGCTGTCGGCACGGTCTTTGAAGGGTTGGTTCGGAGTGATCCGGCAGAACGCCTTCAGGCCTTTTTATCTTCACCAATCAGCAGCCGCGTGTCTGACAGGTACATGTGAGGAGGCACTTCAAGATTGTCAGGTGCCGGCTTGTTTTTGTAAACGCGGCCCGCCAAATCGAATGTTGAACCGTGGCAAGGACACAAAAAGCCACCCGCCCAGTCGTTTGGCAGCGAAGGCTGGGCCCCCGTCTGGAACTTGTCCGATGGGGAGCAGCCCAGGTGCGAACAAATGCCAACAACCACCAGCGTTTCAGGTTTGATGGAGCGGTTCTCGTTGCGGGCATATTCAGGGGTCAACTCGCCCGGCTTGCGCTCTGACTTTGGGTCAGCCAACAAACCATCAACAGTAGGCAGACTCGCCAGTTGCTCAGGCGTGCGCTTGACGATCCACACAGGTTTACCGCGCCATTCAACGGTGATTTTTTCACCGGGCTTGATGCCCGAAATATCCACCTCAACCGCAGCGCCAGCAGCTTTGGCACGCTCGGAGGGCTGAAAAGTGCTGACAAAAGGTACAGCGACGGCCGCAGCCCCCACACCACCGACTGCCGCAGTGGCAACGATCCAGTTTCTTCTGTCTTTGTTCATCGGTGCTTTATTGGACATGTTGTTTGGCACGCTTTTTTCGCTTGCTTCGGTCATGGGGATCCTTCAAGAACTGGCTTGTTGGGGTCAACCTGGCATTGTAGCGGAGGCCATTAGCGCTTTTCAAGCCAAAGCGTGGTGCCAAACCTGAGCTGCAGCGTTTTGGCACCACGGGCCGCGCGCGTCCAACCTGGGCCGTTTGTGGGGCTGCCAGCAACACTTCAGTGGCATGCATCACGAAATCGGGCAGGCAGGCGCTGCTCGGGCCCTGCCACCCAGCTGCGGCGCCATAATCTCGCCACCGCAGCGGGCCAGCGGGTCCACAAGCGGCTAACAACACCAGGAGAAAAACATGGGAATGATGCAGGAATTCAAGGAATTTGCGATCAAGGGCAACGTGATTGACTTAGCCGTTGGCGTCATCATCGGCGCAGCATTCGGCAAAATTGTCGAGTCGGTGGTGGGCGACCTGATCATGCCGATCGTCGGTGCGGTGATCGGAAAAATCGACTTTTCGAACATGTTTGTGGTGATGGGCTCTGTCCCTGCAGGCACAGCCATGACCCTTGATGCCTTGAAAAAGGCAGGGGTTCCCGTGCTGGCCTATGGCAACTTCATCACTGTCGCGGTCAACTTTGCAATTTTGGCCTTCATCATTTTCCTCATGGTCAAACAGATCAACCGCATGAAGAAAAACACGCCGACGGAAGCAGCTGCCCCAGCAGCCACGCCGGAAGACGTGGTGCTGCTGCGCGAAATTCGCGACAGCCTGAAAAAGTAAGTTCAGCCGGCAGCAGCCAACTGGCGGGCCATGCGCACCGCCGCCAGCAAACTGGACGCATCAGCCCGCCCTGTGCCAGCAATATCAAACGCGGTACCGTGGTCCGGGCTGGTGCGCACCAAGCCCAGCCCCAGGGTGACATTCACACCCTGCTCCACCCCCAGGTACTTGACCGGAATCAGACCCTGGTCGTGGTACATCGCCACCACCACATCAAACTCGCCCGGCCTGTGCGCGGTGTGCCGGGCCCGCATGAACACGGTGTCAGGGGCAAACGGCCCGCTGACGTGCAGACCCTCTAGACGGGCCGCCTCCAGCGCGGGCGCGATGATGGCTTGCTCTTCCTGACCAAACAACCCACCCTCACCGGCGTGCGGGTTCAACCCAGCCACGGCGATGTGCGGGGTGCGACCCAGGCTGGTCCGCAAGGCTTGGTGGGTGATGCGAAGGGTTTGCAGCACGTTGTGAAACGTCACGGCGTCCAGCGCTCGGCGCAGCGACAGGTGGATGCTGACCAGCACGGTCTTCAACTCGTCATTGGCCAACATCATCCGCACGGGCAAGTCACGCACAGCCACACGGCGGTGCGCTGCGGCTTCGGCCTGCAACAGCTCGGTATGCCCCGGGAACTCGGCCGCCCAACCGCCCGCCGCGGCCAGCGCTTCCTTGTGGATGGGGGCGGTCACCATGCCGGCGGCCTGACCACCCAATACCGCTTGCGCGGCAAAACGGATGCAGTCGGCCGCCGCCTGCCCGGCGACAGCGCTGACCTGCCCGAACGGTACCCCCGCAGGCAGCGAACAGGCCTGAAGCACGCCGATGCACTGCGGCGGCACAGGGGCCAGGTCGTGAAGGCTGGCCAATTGCGCCACGGCCAGTGGTACAGGGCCCGCAGTGATCCGGGCGGCCCGCCGCAGTGTGGCGACATCGCCCACTACGACGCAACAACGCAGGTCATCCGGAAAATCACGAAACGCCTTGGCGATGATTTCGGGGCCGATGCCAGCGGCGTCCCCCATGGTGATCAGCAAGAGCGGTGGTGTCGAGGTGCTCATGCCGGGTTGTCGATGTCAATGAATTCATGCGTCAAGCCCAGGTTGGCCGCCACATGGCCCGCCACGGCTGGCGCGCCATAACGCTCGCTGGCGTGGTGGCCGCAGGCCAGGTAGGCCACACCCATCTCCCGCGCATAGTGCGCCTGGGGCTCGGAGATTTCACCGGTGATGAAAGCATCTGCTCCGGCGGCGATAGCGGCCTCGAAATAACCCTGCGCGCCACCCGTACACCATGCTATTTTTTTAATAGCACTCCGGGCAATTGAAACCTGGACAACCGGCCGATTGAGTGTGATTTCAACATGCCGGGCGAGTTCAGCAGCATCCGCAAAGCCGCCACCGGCGGTGCGCTCGCCCAGCCAGCCCAGATCCTGCTCGCCAAAGCGCCCGCTGCCGCTCAGCCCCAGCGCCAGGCCCAACTGCGCATTGTTGCCCAGCACGGGGTGCGCATCCAGCGGCAGGTGGTAGGCAAAAAGATTGATGTCATGGGCCAGCAGCAAGGCCAGGCGTTGTTTCATCCAGCCGGTCACACACCCGCTTTGCCCGCGCCAAAACAGGCCATGGTGGACAAAAACAGCGTCCGCCCCGGCTGCAATCGCCGCTTCAATCAGGGCGCGGCTGGCCGTGACGCCCGAGACGATCTTGCGAATCGCTGGTCGGCCTTCGACTTGCAGGCCATTGGGGCCGTAGTCCTTGAACCGCGCGGGCTGCAGCAGAGTGTCAAAAGCCTGCAGCACGTCGGCGCGGCTGACAGAGGCGGTGGTCGCGGGGGGCACAACATGGGGCGTGGTCATCGACAGATTGTCGCAGTGACAAGCCCGGAGACTTGAAGATCGTGCATCAAGCAGCAACTGGAGTGGCGGACAATTCAGCGGTGCGTGACCTGCGCGCACTTGGTAGTTGACCCGACCTGACTGACACTTTATGAAACGCACTTGGCTACTTTTTTCCCAAACCGTGACCGTGCTGGTGGCCGCTTATTTCGTCACAGCCACCCTCAAACCGGAATGGCTCAGCCGCAGCAATTCGGTGGCGGGCATTTCCGTGATCGAAGCCCCCGCCAGCAACGCCCAGCGCGGGGCAGGAGGATCGCCCGGCTTCGGCAGCTTCAGCGCCGCCGCCAAAGTCGCGTCGCCAGCGGTGGTCAGCATCAACACCAGCAAGGCCGCCGCCCGCAACCCGCACGCCGAAGACCCCTGGTTCAAGTTTTTCTTTGGTGACCAGGGCCAGGGGCAAAACCAGCCCCAGGGCGGGCTGGGCAGCGGCGTGATCATCAGCCCCAGTGGCTACATCCTGACCAACAACCATGTGGTCGAAGGGGCAGACGAGATCGAGGTCATCCTGAACGACACGCGCAAGGCCAAAGCCAAGGTGATTGGCACCGACCCGGACACCGACCTGGCGATCCTGAAAATCGAGTTGGACAAGCTGCCGGTCATCGTGCTGGGCAATTCCGACACACTGGCCGTGGGTGACGCGGTGCTGGCCATTGGCAACCCGTTTGGGGTGGGCCAGACGGTGACGGGCGGCATCGTCAGCGCACTGGGCCGCAACCAGTTGGGCATCAACACATTCGAGAATTTCATCCAGACTGACGCGGCCATCAACCCCGGCAACTCGGGCGGGGCGCTGGTGGACGTCAACGGCGCGCTGATGGGCATCAACACGGCGATTTATTCGCGCTCGGGCGGCTCCATGGGCATTGGCTTTGCCATCCCGGTGTCCACCGCCAAGCAGGTGCTGGAAGGCATCGTGAAGGACGGGCAGGTCACCCGAGGCTGGATTGGCGTGGAGCCGCAAGAAATCAACGCCGAGCTGCTGGAGACCTTTGGCATCAAGCCCGAGGTTCTGCAAACCGGCGGCGTCATCATCACCGGGGTGCTGCAGAACGGCCCAGCCGCGCAGGCGGGGCTGCAGCCAGGGGACGTGATCACGGCGGTCAACGGCAAGGGTGTGGCCAGTGTCAGCCAATTGCTCACCGCCGTGGCGGGCCTGAAGCCCGGCACCCCCGCACCGCTGATGGTGCTGCGCAAAAGCGGCTCTGCCGAAATGGCGGTGACGCCGGGCAAGCGTGAGCGGCCCACCGCCCAACGGCCTCAAACCAACCAGCGTTGATTGATCCTGCACGGGACCGCCTGAATTTATCGCCCCCAAATACCGCTGAAACCCGTCAAAAGCCCCCAACACAGCCCCGAAAAACCTGGACCGGCTGTTTTTGTAGCCGAATCCGGTGCCAGCCTACGCTTTTCATGCCGGTTCCGCTATTAAAACAGTAGCAACCAGTGCAGTGATCGGCGGGGTCTGCTAGAAGGCAGACTCTATCAACCCACCACTGGTAGATCAGGGTTTGGCCGTCTCGCTGTCGGACGCCGGGGCCTTGGTGTTTTTGATGAACAACAGCGCCGCCACAATGCCCACTTCATACAAACCACCCACCACCGCCAGCAGCATGATCATGGAGCCTGCGTCAGGGGGCGTCACCAGCGCCGTGCCAATCGCGGCAGCCACCCAGAAGTAGCCCCGATATTCACGCAGCTGAGCCACCGTGATGACCCCCATGCGCACCAACAAAATCACCGCAATCGGCACCTCGAACGCCAAACCGAACGCCAGGAACATGCCCAGCACGAAGTTGAGGTACTCCTCGATGTCAGGCGCGGCGGTGATCGACTTGGGTGCAAAGCTCTGGATGAAGCTGAAAACCTGCCCAAACACCACAAAGTAGGAAAAGGCCACGCCGATGAAAAACAGCAGCGTGCTGGAAATCACCAGCGGCATCACGAGTTTTTTCTCATGCGAGTACAGGCCAGGCGCCACAAAGGCCCAGACCTGGTAGAGAACCACCGGCAGCGCAATCATGAAAGCCGCCATGAACAAGATCTTGATCGGCACCACAAACGGTGAAATCACGTTGGTGGCGATCAGGGTGGCCCCGGCGGGCAGCGTGGCCACCAGCGGTGCAGCCATGATGTCGTACAGCGCGCCTGGACCAGGGAACAGGGCCAGCGCGGCAGCGGCAATGCCCACCGCAATCACCGCCTTGATCATCCGGTCACGCAGCTCCATCAGGTGCTGCACAAAAGGCTGTTCAGAACCGGCGAGTTCGTCGGGCTTGTCGGTGTGGGGGTCGCTCATGGGGTGTGGGCTCTAGCGTTTCGCTGCGGTTGAATCAGATGAGGGGCACGCCAGAAGAGCGCACCATGACGTCAGGCCATCGGCGCCAAGCCGACGCTTCAGGCACTGCGGCCGGGCTGGGGGCGAAAACGTGCCACCCGTGCGGCACCGGACTGCGCCCGGGTGCGCACGCCGGAGCGCGCCTTGAACCACTGCGGGGTCGCGCCCGTCTTGAGCCGCCAGTTTTTCTTCGGGTGCCGGTACTCGGGAAACATCTCCGGCCCGCTGAGCGTGCTGGCAGGTGTGCCGGCGGCATCAGAAGTCGATTCGGCCCATGATTTTTCAAAGTCGCTGGCGCTGGTGTGGATGGAGTTTTCAACATCACGGGCCGCGCCCTCGACGTCTTCCTTCATCTTTTTCAGCTCGTCCAGCTCCATCGAACGGTTGACCTCCTGCTTCACGTCGGCCACATAGCGCTGCGCCTTGCCCAGCAAGGTGCCCACGGTGCGGGCCACGCGCGGGAGCTTCTCGGGGCCGATGACGATCAATGCCACAGCACCGATCAGTGCAATTTTGGAAACACCAAGATCAATCACAGCGGTCTACACCAAGCCAAAACGGACAGTTGCAACGGGATGGATCAAGATTTTTGCCGAGCTTCCACGTCAATCGTGGTTTTGTCAGCCGCTTGCGCGTTGGTGACCTGGCCAGCGGGCGCGTCAGCCTTGGGGTCGGCAGTTGCGCCGCCTTCTTTCATGCCGTCCTTGAAGCCCTTGACCGCACCACCGAGGTCACCGCCGATGTTTTTGAGCTTCTTGGTGCCGAACACCATGACCACGATCAACAGAACGATCAGCCAATGCCAAATTGAAAATGAACCCATATCTCGCTCCTAATCAGTAATTGCAGGTTTGCAGCAGTGCCGCGACCCAAGTCATTCTAAAGCCCTGATGTGACGCCACACACCACACCTTCAGGGATCACCATTTGCGTCCAAGGGGCGCCCCGTTGAATGGACTCACCCCCCGGCGAGATGGTTCCGTTGCATGGGGCAACACACCTAGCCGCGAAGCCAGGGCCGTGGGCCGCCCATGACGTGCAGGTGCAGGTGGTGCACTTCCTGCCCACCTTCCGAGCCGGTGTTCGTGACCATCCGGAAACCACCTTCAGGGTAGGGGTTGCAACCCTGCTCAGTCGCCAGCTTCGGGGCCAGCACCATCATGCGCCCCAGCAGCGCTTCATGCTCGGGCCCCACCTGCGCCATGGAAGCGATGTGGGCTTTCGGAATCAGCAAAAAATGCACTGGTGCCCAGGGGTTGATGTCATGGAACGCCAAGATTTCATCGTCCTCATAGACCTTGCGGCTGGGAATGGTGCCAGCGGCGATTTTGCAGAAAAGGCAGTTCTCGCTCATGCACCCGCTCCATCCGCGCTGACCATGGGCCGCTGCTGGTTCATGCGCACCATGCCCTTGACGATGCGGTACAAAAACCAGATGGAGATGATGCCCCAGGCGATCCAGCCCGGCACCACAAACAGCAGCCACAACGGAAACGTCACGATGTACAAAATACCGGCCCACAACACCGAGCGGATGCGGTAGCTGAAGTGCGACGCCAGCCAGGTGCCCTCGGCATCA
This sequence comes from Polaromonas sp., assembly GCA_046154065.1. Classification (GTDB taxonomy): domain Bacteria; phylum Pseudomonadota; class Gammaproteobacteria; order Burkholderiales; family Burkholderiaceae_C; genus Polaromonas. The sequence goes on from JBJXEI010000125.1 coordinate 84,196, forward strand.
CTTTTTTTGACCAGATCAATCACCAGGGCCACCACCAGCAGGGCCGGGCCCCACTGCCCCCCGGGGACCACAGCCCCCACAGCCACGACCAAGTGCAGCAGGTAGCTGACCAAACTGACGGTTTTCAACGATTCAACGCTGTCCTGGCTCATCGGGGGCTCCTTGGTGTCAAGACTCACTGGCTTCGCGCAGCAGCGACTTGCGCAGCGCTTTTTCTTCAATCCCGCTGGTGCCGGCCCGGCGCTCCAGCTCGGCCACCACGTCGGCCGGGGCCAGGCCGTAGTGCGCCAGCGCGATCATGCTGTGAAACCACAGATCAGCCACCTCACCGACCAGCTTGGCCTGCAGCGCCGGGGTGGCACCGCCGTAGTCGATGTCCTTGGCAGCCATCACGGCCTCGGTCGCTTCTTCACCAATTTTTTTCAGGAAGGCGTCAGGGCCTTTGTGCAGCAAGCGGGCGACGTAGCTGCTCTCAGGGTCGCCGCCGCGGGCAGGCAGACGGCTTTCAATGGTGCGCGCCAGGCGCTCAAGCGAATCCAGGGTGTTCTCAGGGGTCATGTGCTGCTTATTTGTAGATGCTGGCGGGGTCTTTCAAGACCGGGTCAACCGCGACCCATTCACCATTTTTGTAGATGCTGAAAAAACAGCTGTGACGGCCGGTGTGGCACGCAATGCCTGGCTCATGGCCCAGCTGGGTGATTTTGAGCAGCACCACGTCGTTGTCGCAGTCCACGCGGATCTCATGCACCGTCTGCACGTGGCCGGACTCTTCACCCTTGTGCCACAGCTTGCCGCGTGAGCGGCTGAAGTACACCGCGCGCCCCAGCTCAGCGGTGAGTTGCAAGGCCTCGCGGTTCATCCATGCAAACATCAGCACGTCGCCAGTCGTGGCCTCTTGCGCAATCGCGGGCACCAGGCCCTTGTCGTCCCATCGGATGTTGTCTAACCAGTTCATGGCGTCGATTGTCGGTGATTGTTGGGCCTGAAAAATGCGGGCTATTTTGCGTCTCAGATTGACCACGCCGCACCGGAATCTGGCCCAAGCACCCTTCATAATTACGGACATGCTCGACCGTCTTGCCCTGCTCTGGAAATCGCGCGAACGCCTTTCCACCCAGGAGTGGGAAGAGCTGTTCGGCCTGGTCAGCGGTGTGTTGAGCCGCGCCCGCCTGCTTCAGGGGCACGCGCTGAGTCGCCAGGAGCTGGTGCATGATTTTTTCGTGGACAAGCTGTTGTTCGGCCGCTCGGACGCTGCGCCCTTCAATGAGGCCACCTTGCTGTTTTACTTCAAGCGCTACCAATATGACCGGTTGCCGCCCCCAGACAGTGCTGACGCGTCCACTGCAGAAGTGGGCGGCCACGGCTGTCTGGCCGACGACACCCTGTTCCTCAACAAACGTGAGCCCCGGATTCATGCCTTTTTTGACGCGTTGACGGATGAGGAAAAGCTGCTCGTCGCGCTGGTCCAGTGTGAGGACCATTCCGTGCTGGAGGTTGAGCAGCAACACGCCATCCGCAGCGGCGCCTACCGGGCACGCCAACTGGGCATTGTGTTGTCGAAAAATGCGATGCCCGCCAGCTGGCGAGACACCAAACTAGGCCGCACCGTGATGGGTGACATGGGCATCGCCATCAGCGACCACCACAAACCGGACCTGCTGCAGGTGTTCCGGCTGCTGTGTGCCAAAGCTGGCGACTGGTGGAGGCAACGATGACAGGCACGTCAGAACTCATCCCGGCGTTGAAGGTGATCGAGTCAGGGCTTTTTCCTGATGCTTTGCACCCCGGGGCCGGTGCCACAGACACCGAAGCCACCCCCACCGCGGACGACGCCCTGCAGGTGCCACCCCTGTCCGCCAACATGCAGCAACTGATGGTGCGCCGCGTTGAAAGCAACGCACGCACTTCAGACGTCAACATGCCACTTCAACCGGGCCAGATCCGCTGGTTGCAGGCAGCGCCCGGCAGCGAGTGGCCACTGGCCATGCTGGTCGGCGCCACCCACGGACCACGCGTGCAAGGATGGCTGGTGGCCAGTGAGGCGCTGTATGCGTCGCCCCAGGACTGGCTGCTGCAGGACACCGAACTGCGCACCGCAGCGGACCCGCGCTGCGCCATGGTCCAGTTGTGGAACCCGCTAGACCTGGACATCACGGTTGCCAACCCCCTGGGCAACTGTGCCGGTGAATTGACCGCCGAGGCGTTCAGCCAGCTGGGCAGTGTGGCGCTTCAGATCCACCGCCCAGCCGTGAGCCCTGTCGGCGTTGCCCCCGCGCCGGGCCGTTTTGGCCTGCACGACATCGATGGCGTGGCATTTGTCTGCGGCTCGCCGCTGGGCCCACGGCCTTCCAGCGACGTGCGTCACCGCTACCGCTATCTTTACCTGCTGTGGGCTCAACAACTGCAGCGCCAGCACGGCAGCCCGGCAGCCGCCGCCCTGCCAGCAGCCGCCAACCTGCCCTTCTGGCGGCGACGCGACACCTGGCGCGGCGCGGGCCTGGCGGCGGTGCTGATGCTGGCCGTTGCACTGCCTCTGAGTTGGCTGAGCGTGACCGACACGGACACCTCATCCACCCGAAACGCCGGCCAGCCGACTTCAAACTTTGGCCTGTCTGACCGTTTTGTGGTCATGGATGTTCAATTCTCCCGCTCGGCAACCCTGCGTGACATCACCGACCTGCTGCAAACCGCCCAGGCCGAGATCGTGGCCGGACCGCTTGACTCGGGCGCCTACCGCGTGGCGTTTGACATCGCCCAACGCGACACGGCTCTGTTGCGCCTGAACAACCCCACGCTGGTCGTCAGCATCCGCCCCGCCGAGCGGTGAGCTGACGCCATCCACACCCGCCACGCCATGACTGACAAAAACCAACTCGCACCACCGCACCAGCCTCCAGCCCCACCGGCCCGCCTGGGGTGGCTGGGCCACCTGGGTGCTTTTTTCTCCAACAACGCCTGGCTCAGCCTGTTCACGCTGCTGCTGTTGCTCGGCTTGGTGGGCGGGTTGTGGCATTTCACCGACAGGCTGCAGCCGCCTGCCACGGGCAAAGCCCCGCTGAGCCGCAGCCTGGGCGCGGTGCCTTCCTCCGCGCCCTGCGGCCAGGTGCTGGCGATTTTCCGGCCCGAAGCCACGCTGCGGCAAATCAGCGGCCTGTTGCAAAGCGTGGACGCGGTCCTGGTTTACGGTCCCGATGAAAACGGCGCTTTTGAGCTGAAAGTGCCGGCACGCCTGGCGCGTGCCACCGCGCAAGCGCTTGAAAAATCCCCCATCACCCACGTTGCCAGTGCCCGACCGGAGTGCTTTTGAGCATGGCCACAGCCCCAGAACCGGCCGCTGCCGCGCCGTCATCGGTGGTTAGCAACGTCATGGCGGGCGTCTTGACCGCGCTGATTTTTTACGCCGAGTACATCAGCCTGGGTGCCACCCTGGGCGGGCACCTCGACGGTGCCGGGAAAAGTGCGCAGGCACTGGGCAGCATGCTGGTCATTGGTGCGGTGCTGATGTGCTGCCTCAGCAGCCTGTGCTGGCGCCTGCCGATTCCACTGCTCGCCGGGCCGCGCGCGGCCTCGCTGTTGCTGCTGCTGGCCGGCATGGACTGGGCCCGGTCACACACCACCGACACGCTGGTGTTGCCCGCGACCACGGCCACCCTCGTCATCGGCCTGATGCTGGTCGTTGCCGCAGGGGTGCAGTTGCTGGGGCGCATCAACGCCGTGCGCGACCGCGTTCAAGCCGCCGACAAGGCCCTGACGCGCGGCTTCATGTTTGTGACCGCTGCAGGCATCGTCGGCGGCATGGTGGACAAACAGCTGGCCGCCTGCCTGCAACTGGACTTCTGGGCCACGCTGGCTATTTTTGGGACCAGCGTGGCCGCCGCCAGTGGCTGGATGAAATGGTGTGAGGCCGGCAGTGACGCCCGCAAGCGCTTCAAGGCCGCGTCGATTTTCATTGGCATGGGCCTGGCATGGGCAGGCTATGCCGCCTTCTTGCCGGGGGCCAGCAGTGCCAATGGCTGCGGCACATTGGGCACTGTCGGCCTGGAGTGGCAGGCCCTGGCCGTGCGGCTGCCGGGTTGGTCGCAGGCCGCACCGGCGGTGCAGGGCCTGGGCCTGCGGGACTGGGCCGTGGTGGCGCTGCTGGGGCTGGCCATGGGGGCCGTGCAGCTGATTGAAACCATGACAGCGCTGGAAGGCACCCGCGACATCGGCCAGCACCCTGATCTGTGGCCACGCTACCTCGCCGCCAGCGCCACGGCCAATTTGCTGTGCGCGCCGTTGGGGCTGGCTGGCAGCGCCTGGTCAGGCTCACGCAGCACCGCGCTGGCACAGGCCTCCGGCACGTCACGGGTGGCCGTGGCGGTGCATGGCTTGTCGCTGGTGGCCATCGCCCTGTTGGCCGGGGGCCTGGTGGCGCGTGTGCCTTTGTTGGCCATCGCGGTTGCCCTGACGATGGTGGCGGTGCAGATGATCGACGAAAAAACCGAAAAAGACGTGTGGCAACCCGGCTACCAGCCCACCGCCAAGCCTGCCAAGGTCAAGGCCACCTGGCTGTTTTGGGGGGTGGTCGGGGTCGGGTTCTTCAGCGGTCAAGCCATTGCCGGCCTGATGGCAGGCGCGCTGGCCACCGTGTTCTACCGCTTCTGGCTCCGCCGCTTTTCCCCCACCCCTCATCCCGCACGTTCATGACCCCCACGCCCCCGCCCGCTCACCACCAACCCGCACCGCCAAAGTCCTGGGTCCAATGTTTTCTGCCCGATTGGAAAGTCTGTTTTGTCACCCTGTGGTTGGCAGGCGGTTTGCTGGCAGCTGAACACAGCGGCTGGCTTGACGGGCTGGACAACCTGATGTTTGCGCACGCTGTGGACACCTCCCGCGCAGCACCGCCAGACGAGCAGACGGCGGCAGAAACACTGATCGTGACCATTTCGCCGGCCCTGTACGAAACCGCCTTCCGCGAACGCAGTCCCCTGGACCCGCGTGTGCTGGACCGCATCCTCAGCGCCATCGTGGACAGCCGCCCCACGCTGCTGGCCGTTGACCTGGACCTGTCGCCATCCCCCAGCGACGCTGACCTGCCCGATGCGCCCGCTGCCCGCGCATCGCTGTTGGCACGCCTGGGCGGGCTGGCCAACGCAGGGGCGCGGGTGCTGGTGGTGTTGCCTGGAGCCGCCAGCACGGCGCTAGAGCAAGGCCGCAAAACGCAGTGGGCCAGCAGTGCCTGCCAGGCCGGCGTGGAGCTGGCCGACCCGAACCTGGGCCTGACCCAAACCCCGGCAGGCTTGAGCCTGCTGAAATATGTGCCGCACCTGCCCTCGCTCGGGGTGTTGATGGCCTCGCCCACCCGCGAGGGCCTGTGTGCCAGCCGCAATGCTGCCGGTCAGCTGCCCGCCCTCATGCTGGCCCCGAACAGCGCCGCTGCCGCCCTGATGAACCAGAGCGCACCCAGCGAGCGCCTGCGCATCAACTTCAAGGGGTTTGACAAGGCACGTGTCGTGCCCCTGGCCACACTGGCCGAGGTTGACTCGCTGGCGCAGGTGATTGCCGCGTCGAAGGCCAAAACCGTCTTGCTGGCCGGAGGCTACGCGCTGTCCGACACCTTCGCCCTGCCCAACGCCAAACTGGTCAACGGGGCAGAAATCCACGCTGCCGTGGCTTACAGCGAGAAAAACCCGGTGCGCGCCGAGCACCTGAGCGCCTACCTGCTGGACCTGTTCATGGGCGTGGCGGTGGGCACGCTGCTGGCCTGGCTGTGGCACAGCTACCAACAAACCAGCTTGTTTCACCACAAGGCGCTGTGCCTGGCCGGCGCGGTAGGCTGCATTGCCGCGCCGTCGTGGCTGCTGATCTACCTGATGCCCACCGCCTTGACCCACGACCTGTGGATCAACGCCGTGCCGCTGTTCATCGGGCTGGCCGTTCACGGGCTCATCGAAACCCTGCACACCGGCCACCACGCGCCAGCCAAAACCCCAACCTCTTTGCAGCTACTTCTTGACCGCTGCGGCAACGCCCTGTGGCTGCTGCTGCGGCTGGCCCTGGCGGGCACCGGCCTGTGGCTGGTCGGGTTGAGCTTTTTCCACCACTGATTCACGGCTTTCAAAGGAACACACCATGACCCAAACCACTGCGTTGCGCGGCGTGGCCGCTTGGGCCCTGTCAGCGGGCCTGCTGATCGGCGGCCCCACATTGGCCGCCACCTGCGTGGCCTACCCCTCGGGGGCCACCACACTGCAGATCGCCGGCCAAAGTGTCGCTTTGCCAGTGGCCAGAGAGATCGACCCCTGCGTGGGGGTGGTCCGCCAGGGCGGCGTGGTGATTGTCATGCGGGGAGCCGATGGTCTGACCACCACCCGCGAGTTCCGGGAGGGCGCCAGCTTTGACGCCAGCACGCTGGGCGTGGCCCGGCCGGGCAAGCTGATCACGGCGGTGCTGACTGGCAGCTTTGTGTCGCGTCCCGGCTCCAGCCGGGGCCCTTTGGCGCACCCCGAAGCCTTTGGTATTCCGGTGGGCGACATTTTGTTGCCCACCCAGGCGCTGGTGGTGGGCCCCAGCCAGGCGCTGCAGGCCTCAGGGTTCAGTGAACTGGTGGTGTTCAACCAGGCCAGTGACGCGCCGCTGTTGACGCTGGCGCTGACGACTGCCCAGCCCGCCCAGATCCCGGCCGGGCTGTTCAGCCCCGGTGGCCGTTATTCATGGACCCTGCGCGGGGTGGGCGGTGCGGGTGGCAGCCAAAGCGGTGTGTTCCAGGTGCTCAGCGCGCAGCGCCAGCAGGCCGTCACCGCCTCTCTGGCCACGGCTGGCAACTCCGGGCTGGCCGCGCAGTTGAGCCACATCGGCCTGCTGATCGACCAGGAACTCACCTTCGACGCGGTTCAGCGGCAGGCCAGCCTGCCCCGCTGAAGCCCGGCCTTCACACCGTCAGCGGGTTACTGCGTTACTGCGTGACGGAGAAATAAAAGTCCCCCGTCAGCGCCGAATTTTCCCACGGCGTCTGGGCGTTGGTGGACTCTTTCATCACGTTTTCACGCACGCGTTTGAACACGTCCTCGATCTTGCGGTTGGGCACCTGCAGCTCCCGCAGCAGGTACTTCGTGTACAGCCCGTTGCGGCCCGTGCCGTCCTGCGCGGTTTTGTTCGGTGCGGTAGAAAACGCCACGATGCTGCCACGCGGCGCGCTGATCGATGCCAGGCCCGCCTGCTCGCCCGCGCTGCGCGCGCCTGCCGGAAACGGGTTGTTGCGGCAAGCGTCCAAAATGATGATGGACAGCCGCGGATTGCGGTCTTCCAGCCGCCGCATGATGGACAAATCCATGTCGATCGCCTCGGTGCTCAGGTCGGCGGTGGTCTGAATGCGTGCATCCACCGGGATCAAATAATTGATGCCCCGCGACTGCACCCCGTGGCCCGCATAAAACACCAGCGCCGTGGAGTTGTCGCGGATTTTCAGCTCGAAGGCCCGCACGGCCTGTGTGATCTGCTCCCGGGTGCCGTCGCTCACGCGGATGACTTCAAACCGCTGCTTTTTGAGCGCCGCTTCCATGTCCAGGGCGTCGTTGATCGGGTTGCGCAGCGCCGGAATATTGCTGTAGCGTGCATTGCCTATCACCAGCGCGATGCGGTGCTCCCCCTGCACCTGGGCGCGGTCCGCCGCGCTAAGTTTCTGGTCCTGAATTGACGACGGGGCGCGCGCTGTGGCCAGCGGCACAGGTTCCTTGCCAATGCCACGGACCTTGTTGGAGTCCTTGACCAGCATGCTCACGCGCGCCAGCGCTTCGCTGACGACAGGCGTCGGGGTTTTGGTCAGGGTATCGGCCGTTTTGTAGAACTCGACCGCCTCAAACAAGCGCCCGCGCGCCTCCTGGCACAGGCCCATGCTGTAGGTCAGCGCCACTGACTGTTTGGCCTGCTCGTACAGCTCGCCAAACTGGTCGCAGGCGCGGTCCATGCGGTTGGCCTTGGCAAACGCCAGCGCGTTGCGAAACAGCGTCTGCTCTGCCGCGGCCAGGCCGTCGGGCTCCTCGATCAGCTTGACTGCCAGGTTTTGCTCCGTCGCAATCAGTGAAGCCCGCACCTTACCCATCACACTGGCGTAGGCCGCGCCCAGCATGTCCGGGCCGGTGCGCAGGGACTTCCACGACTCGTGCTGGCAGGCGGTGTCTTCCACGGATTCCGACAGGGTTTTGCCCCACACGGTGCGCTGGTCGCGGGCGTCACTGACCCGAACCGCCACCGAATAAATCGCGCTGCGCTTGGTGCAGAAGCGGGTCACCTCCCGAAACTGCTTGCAGTTTTTCAGGCCCAGGATATTTTTGGTGTCGCCTTGCACGGCGCATTCCTGCTCGACCCTGTTTTGCGCCTGGTCCGTCCAGCCTGAGCCCAGAACCTCCCCGGCAACCACCGCGTCCACCGCACCCACCGCCGCTGGCGCACCGGAGCGGGGGCGGCCGGCCTGCATGAAGACCTCGTACGGCACGGTTTTCACCAGCGCCTGCTCACCCACCCGGTTGCTGGCCAGCGCCACGTCAATGTCCCGCGTGATCTGCCCTCCGTTGGCGCCGGAAAAAGGCCGCACGGTGAACACCTTGTACTTCAACGACTCCTCAAACTCCGGCGCCTTCACGGCGCTGATGTTCACCACCGGGGCGGTTTGCAGGCAGCCCTGCAGCAGCCCAGTGCCCAGCAAAACCGTAGAAAAAGCAAATTTTTGAAAGGCAGAAATAGTCATCGCTGGATGTTATTTCAAATTTTTACGCCGGGCGCGTTTTGATACAGGTAGTGCCGCCATGGTGGCAAGCACCCCACATTCACCGACTCATTGACTCAGAAAGACACCTCCCATGATCCGAGGAAAAATCCTGCGGGACACCGCGTCCGGCACCGGCCTGGCCTCTGCCCAGGGCCAGCAACACCCCTTTTCACTGGAGCAGCACTGGCGCTCCGACGACGTGCCCACCGTCGGCATGGCGGTGGACATCGAGCTCAGCGCGGTCGGCGCGCTGCTGTCCCTGCGGCCTGTTTCGGTGCAACAACAAACGCAAGAAAGCCTGCGGGACATCGGCCGGCAACTGCAGGACAAGGGCCTGCCAGTGCTGAAAACGCACGCCACCTCAATGGTCAGCCGCGTGGGCTGGATCAAACTCGCGCTGTTGGGCGCGCTGGCGGTCGGCTGGCTGGGCTTTGCCACGCTCACCGTGCGGCTTGGCGGCAACCTGAGCCAGTCGCTCAGCCTGCATGACCTGCTTCAGCTGGTCAACGCGGGCACCGGGCTGGACGGCCTGGGCAGCTTGCGCCACGGCAGCGCCGGGTGGTACGGGCTGGCCATGTGGCTGGCGCTGCTGGCCCCGCTGCTGCCCGACGTCTGGCATCACCGCTGGGCCCCGCTGAGCTTGTTCGCGCCGCTCGGCTTCATGCTGCTGACGGGCGCGGTGGCCAGGGCAAAGATCAGCGCAGGCACCCAGGACGCGGGGGCCATGGCCGGGGCCTTCGGCGGCCCGCAGGCCGCAGCCATGGCCCAGCGCATGGCCGACGAAATGCTCTCGCAAATCATGCAGGCGATCTCCCTTGGATTTGGCTTCTACCTGGCCCTGGCCGCCGCGCTGGTCCTGGCCGCCCTGGGCGCGCGGGCCCTGCTGTTCACGCGCCCCGCACCGGCCGCTTCTTTTCTCTAAACCCTAACCCCCCTCCCACTCACAGGAACCCACCATGCTGATGAAAACCTTCGCCCTGTCCGCCACCTTCTTGCTGCTGGCCGCCTGCTCCAAACCCGAGCCCTCGGCCTCGCCCCCGACGCTGGCTGACGCCAAGTCCCCCGAGCAGGTCAAAGCGGCGGTGATCCAGAAACAAATCGCCGAGGCACCCCAGGGCGACCCGGCCAAACCGCTGGCGCAGTACCAGGAACTGAGCAGCGGCAAGCAGCTGCAGTTTGCGCAGCTGGCACTGAGCCGCATGCCGATCGACTACGACAAGGTGGCCGAGCGGATCTCCAGCGAGTACCGCAGCACGCAAGACGCCTTCAAACGCAAGGACATTGCCGCCGCGCTGAAAACAGGCATCGACCAGGAAATCGCCAAGGTCCAACAAAGCGGCTACTACTTCATGGACCTGGGCGACAGCCCGGTGCTGGAGAGCTTCAACTTCGAGAAAAAGTCCTTCAAGATCAAGGCCTTTGAAAGCGCCAACAGCTTTCGCTATTTCAACGATTTGAGCCAGGTCCGGCTGGGCTTTTCCAACGGCCAGGCGTTTGACGCGCTGATCGTCAACGACGAGGCCAAGGCGCGTGACATTGAGCAAAAACTGGGCAAGTACAACGAGCTGGGCCTGCGCGTGTACATGTTCCTCAACGGTGTGGAACTGGGCGAGGAGCGGGTCCGGGCACAGGTGATGAAGATCGAGCTGCGTGACCGCAAGGGCACGGTGGTGGTGGCGCAATAGGCTGCTAAAACGCTATCAAATCAAGAGCAGCCCAGGCATGCTTTACCTAGGCTAGCGGCAGATTTGGCATTAATGCATCCGTAAAAAGACTCAAAAACCCTTGAAATTTAACTCACAGGTTAAATTTCAAGCCTTCACGCTGTTTACAGCTTGTTTTCAGGCCTCAAATCAGCGCTAGCCTAGTCGTTCATTGCCTGCCGTGCTCCTGAAAAAGGAGCATCCATGCAGATCAGCGCCGCACCGGAATGCCGCGTGCGGCCATGTGCTGCTTGGCCTGCTGCACGGTGAATTCACCGTAGTGAAAAATGCTGGCGGCCAGCACCGCGTCGGCACCGCCCTGCTGCACGCCGTCGGCCAGGTGGTCCAGCGTGCCGACACCGCCGGATGCGATGACGGGCACGTTCACCGCGTCACTCACGGCACGCGTCAGCGCCAGGTCAAAGCCGGATTTGGTGCCGTCCTTGTCCATGCTGGTCAGCAAAATTTCACCCGCGCCGCGGCGCGCCATCTCGGTGGCCCAGGCCACGGCGTCCAGCCCGGTGTTTTTGCGGCCGCCGTGGCTGTACACGTCCCAGCCCGGGCCACGCGCAGCGGCGTCTTCCGGGGTGCGGCGTTTGGCGTCAATGGCCACCACGATGCACTGCGCGCCGTATCGGGCGGACGCGTCTTCGATCACTTGCGGGTTGGCCAGCGCGGCCGAGTTGAAGCTGGTTTTGTCTGCCCCGGCGTTGAGCAGGCGGCGCACGTCTTCCACCGTGCGCACCCCACCGCCCACCGTCAGGGGAATGAACACCTGGCTGGCCACGGCTTCGATGATGTGCAGGATCACATCGCGCTCATCGCTGGTGGCGGTGATGTCCAGAAACGTCAGCTCGTCCGCGCCCTGGTCGTTGTAGCGGGCGGCGATCTCCACAGGGTCGCCGGCGTCACGCAGCTGGGTGAAATTAACGCCCTTGACGACACGGCCACCGGTCACGTCAAGGCAGGGAATGATGCGTTTTGCGAGCATGTGAAAACAATCTTGAAGGGATGGCGTTAAACCGCCGGGACGACACGAAGCTGCTGCCAGCCACACCAGCGCTGGCCGGGCTCCAGGAGCACCGGGGTGTTGATGCAGGCGGCTTCGACGCACAGCATGTGCTGGTAGCCGTCAGGCGGCATGTCGCCCAGGGCCGCGCACCGGCTGGCCCCCGGGTTCCAGACCACCACGTCGGGCAGGGACTTAGACTGCGTGAGCTGGAGCGTGCCGCCCGTGTGCTGCAGCACCAACGGCGTGGTGACATCGCCATACACCCGGTCGGTTTCCCCAGAAAACGCCAGCGCCTGGTCAGCCTGGGTTGAGACCACGTCCGGCTGCGCCAGGTGCGCCACGGCGTCCCAGAAGTCACGCCGCGCCAGGCCGTGCAACGTGCAGCCGTCAATGCCATCCACCTGCAAATAGGTGTGCAGCGCCAGCGCAAAGGGCCAAGGGGCTGCGTCGGTGTTTTCAACGTCGAACTGAACCTGCAGGCTGCCGGGCTGAAGCCGCACGGTCAGCGTGGCGGCAAATGCGTGGGGCCACAGGGCCAGCGTGTCAGCGTTGCTGTGCAGCACCAGCGTGGCTTGCGCACTGGTGCCGTCGGGCGCAAGTCCCAGGTCCTGCACAGCCCAGGGCTGGGTGCGGGCAAAACCATGTTTGGCCAGCGGCTGACCGGCCAGCACCCGCTGGTTGAACTGCGGAAAACACAGCGGCACGCCGCCGCGAATGGGTTCGGTGCCGTCAAACACGGCGGTGGGGCTGAGGTACAAGCGCTCACGCCCATCGGCCGTCAGCCAGGACACCACCTGCGCGCCATGCAGGGCGATCAGCACGGTGTCGCCCTGGGGCAGGCTCAGTTGGGCGCAGGGTTGGCCCCTGAAGTCGCACAGTTCAGGGGTGGGGGCAACGCGCATGGTGGGAAAACCTTGTGATGGCGGGCCGGTGGGCCCAAAGCGCGCGGGCATGTATCGCTACAACCGCGCGCAGGGACAGGCCGCGTTCAGCCGTTCAGCTCGTCGGCACGCGCTTGTGCCGCTTCAAAGTCCAGGTCACCGCTGTAGATGGAGCGGCCGCAGATCACGCCTTCGACGCCGTCGTCCTCGACCTCGCACAGCGCTTCGATGTCGGCCATGTTGGACAGGCCGCCCGAGGCGATCACGGGAATCGTCAAGGCTTGGGCCAGCTTGACGGTGGCCTCCATGTTGATGCCGCTGAGCATGCCGTCGCGGCCGATGTCGGTGTAGATGACCGACTCGACGCCGAAGTCCTGGAACTTCTTGGCCAGGTCGATCACGTTGTGGCTGGTGATCTTGCTCCAGCCGTCGGTGGCAACCATGCCGTCTTTGGCGTCCAGGCCCACGATGATGTGGCCGCCGAACGCAGTGCAGGCGTCTTGCAGAAAACCGGGGTTTTTCACGGCGGCGGTGCCGATGATGACGTAGCGCAGGCCGGCGTCCAGGTAACGCTCGATGGTGTCGAGGTCACGGATGCCGCCACCAAGCTGCACATCGATTTCCAGGCCGACTTCGGCGAGGATTTTTTTGATGGCCAGCTCGTTTTTGGGTTTGCCCGCAAAGGCCCCGTTCAGGTCCACCAGGTGCAGGCGTCTGGCGCCCTTGTTGACCCAGCTGCGCGCCATGGCGGCAGGGTCTTCGCTGAAAACGGTGGATTGATCCATGTCGCCCTGTTTGAGGCGAACGCAGTGACCGTCTTTCAGGTCAATCGCGGGGATTAGTAGCATGTGGCAGTCAAAAAAGCGGACAAAACGGGTGGGTGGAGCGCGTTGGCAGGCGCGCGGTGAAGGGGCGGGTTCAGCGGCGAATCAAGGCTTCCAGTTCAGGAAGTTGCGGTACAGGGCCAGGCCCTGGTCGGCGCTTTTTTCGGGGTGAAACTGCGTGGCGAAAATATTATCGCGTGCAACCGCTGCTGTAAAGCGGCCACCGTAGTCGGCAAGGCCTGCGGTGTGGCGCGCATCCGACGGGCGGGCGTAGAAACTGTGCACGAAATAAAAATACGCGCCGTCGGGCACGCCGTCCCAGATCGGGTGGCGCGGCTCGGCCTGGTGGACCTGGTTCCAGCCCATCTGCGGCACCTTGTAGCGGCTGCCGTCGGGCTGGGTCAGCCCCGCCAGGTCAAACTTGATGACCTCACCGGGGATCAGGTTCAGGCCGGGGGTGCCCGCGCCGCCATCGCCGGGCAGGCCCTCGGCGCTGTGGGTCAGCAGCATCTGCATGCCGACGCACACGCCGAACAGCGGCTTGTGGGCGGCGGCGTGCAGCACGGCGGGCAGCAGGCCGGACTCACGCAGTTCCCGCATGCAGTCGGCCATCGCGCCCTGCCCTGGCAGCACGATGCGCTCGGCGGCCATCACGTCCTCGGCCCGGGAGGTGACAACCACGTCCAGGCCGCTGCCCTGCGCCACATGCTGCACGGCCTGCGAGACCGAGCGCAAATTGCCCATGCCGTAGTCCACCACCGCCACTGTTCTGGGTTTGTTCATCACTTGGTTTGCCATCGATATGCTATTGAATGTGTAGCGCACCAGGCAATGAAAACCTGGGCTAGGAGCCTAAATGAACTTAAAAATGTTTACAGAGTACCTTTGGTCGATGGAATCACGCCTGCCGCACGCGGGTCGATCTCCAGCGCCATGCGCAGGGCGCGGGCAAAGGCCTTGAACACGGTTTCGGCCTGGTGGTGGGCGTTTTCGCCGCGCAGGTTGTCGATGTGCAGCGTGACAAAGGCGTGGTTCGCAAAGCCCTGGAAAAACTCGTAGGCCAGTTGCGTGTCAAACGCGCCGATGATGCCGGCCTTGAACGGCACATGGAATTCCAGCCCCGGGCGTCCGGAAAAGTCCACCACCACGCGGCTCAGCGCTTCGTCGAGCGGCACATAGGCGTGGCCGTAACGGCGCAGGCCTTTTTTGTCCCCCACGGCCTGGGCAAACGCTTGCCCCAGCGTGATGCCCACGTCTTCCACCGTGTGGTGGCCGTCGATGTGCAGGTCGCCGTCGCAGTGGATGTCCAGGTCGATCAGCCCGTGGCGGGCGATCTGGTCGAGCATGTGGTCAAAAAACCCGATGCCGGTGGACAAGCGCGACTGGCCGGTGCCGTCGAGGTTGAGCTTGACGACGATTTTGGTCTCGGCCGTGTTGCGGGACACCTCGGCCATGCGCTGGGCGCTGAGCGGGACGATGTTGATGGCGGTTGTCGTGGAGGTCATAAAGAGGCTTTCAGGGCAGCGAGCATGCGTGTATTTTCGTCCTGGGTGCCCACCGTCAGGCGCAGGCAGTTGGCCAGCAGCGGGTGCAGGCTGGACACGTTTTTGACCAGCACGCCCTGGGCTTTCATGCCCGAAAAGGTGCGGGCCGCGTCTGCCACCCGAATGAGGATCATGTTGGCGTCGCTGGGCCAAACTTTCACGCCGTGCAGGGTCTGCAAGGCATCCAGCAGCATCGTGCGCTGGGCGATCAAATCCTGGGCCTGCGCGGCAAACACGGTTTGGTGTTCCAGCGCGAACAACGCACATTCGTAGTTGAGCACGCTGATGTTGTAGGGCGGACGCACCTTGTCGATCTCGGCAATCAGGGCGCGCGGGCCCATCATGTAGCCCAGCCGCACCCCGGCCAGGCCGAACTTGCTGAGTGTGCGCATCAGCAGCACGTGGCTGTGCTGGTCGATCCGGTCGATGTAGCTTTTGCTGGCAAACGGCTGATAGGCCTCGTCCATCACCACCAGCCCGCCCTGCGCGCCGACAGCGTTGATGATGTTTTCGATCGCCCCGTCGTCCCACAGGTTGGCCGTGGGGTTGTTCGGGTAGGCGATGTAGGTGATGGCAGGTTTGTATTCGGCAATCGCTGCCAGCATGGCCGCTTCGTCCAGTTCAAAATCGGCAGTCAGCGGCACGCCATGAAAGGCCAGGCCCTGCAGCTGTGCGCTCATGCCGTACATCACAAAGCCGGGCAGCGGGGCCAGGATGGACGCACCGGGCACGTCACAGGCCATCGCCAGCAGTGCGATCAGCTCGTCCGAACCGTTGCCCAGCATGATGTCAAACCCGGCGGGCATCTTTGCATAGTCGGCCAGCGCATGGCGCAGGTCATTGACGCGGCCATTCGGGTAACGGTTCAGCGCCAGCGCACCCAGGCGCTCTCCGAGCAGCTTTTGCAGCTCGGCAGGCAGACTGTGCGGATTCTCCATCGCGTCCAGCTTGACCATGCCCACCGAGTCCTGAATGGCGTAGGCGTGCATCGACTGGATGTCCTGGCGAATGCGGCTTTTGAGCAGGGGGGTCATGGGGTGGCTCGCATGGCGGGGACGGGGTTCAGGCGCATCTCGGCAGCGCGGGCGTGGGCCTGGAGACCCTCACCGTAAGCCAGCTCGGCGGCAATCTTGCCCAGCGTTTGTGCGCCCTGCTCGCTCACCTCAATGAGGCTGCTGCGCTTTTGAAAGTCGTACACACCCAGGGGGCTGGAAAAGCGTGCGGTGCCGCTGGTGGGCAGCACGTGGTTGGGGCCGGCGCAGTAGTCGCCCAGGCTTTCACTGGTGTAGGCACCGAGGAAAATTGCGCCGGCGTGCCGAAGCAGCGGCTCCCAGCGGTGCGGGTCGGTGCTGCTGACTTCGAGGTGCTCGGGCGCAATGCGGTTGCTGATGGCGCAGGCTTCCTCCATGCTGCGCGTCAAGATCAGCGCGCCGCGCCCGTTGAGCGACTTGGCAATGATCTCGGCGCGCGGCATGGTGGGCAGCAGACGGTCGATGGCGGCTTGCACGGCGTCGATGTAGGCGGCGTCGGGGCACAACAAAATACTTTGCGCCAGCTCGTCGTGCTCGGCCTGGCTGAACAGGTCCATCGCCACCCAGTCAGCGGGGGTGCTGCCATCGGCCAGCACCAGAATTTCGGACGGACCGGCAATCATGTCGATGCCCACGGTGCCAAACACGCGTTTTTTGGCGCTGGCGACATAGGCGTTGCCGGGGCCGGTGATTTTGTCGACCTTGGGCACGGTGGCGGTGCCGTAAGCCAACGCGGCCACGGCTTGCGCGCCGCCGATGGTGAAGGCACGTGTCACACCAGCCACATAAGCAGCAGCCAGTACGAGCGCGTTCTTTTCGCCTTTGGGTGTGGGAACGACCATGATGATCTCCCCCACCCCGGCGACGTGCGCGGGGATGGCGTTCATCAGCACAGACGACGGGTACGCAGCCTTGCCACCGGGCACGTAGATGCCCACCCGGTCCAGCGGCGTGACTTTTTGACCCAGCAGCGTGCCGTCCTCGTCGCGGTACTGCCAGCTTTCGCCATTGGCTTTCTTCTGAAACTCGTGGTAGCGGCGTACGCGCTGGGCGGCAGCCTGAAGCGCGCTCCGCTGGGCGGCGGGAATCGCCTCGAAGGCGGCTTTGAGCTCGGCCTGGGTCAGCTCCAGCGCGGCCATGTCGGGCACGTCCAGCCCATCAAACCGGGCGGTGTAGTCCAGCACCGCTGCGTCACCGCGCTGCTGCACGTCGGCCAGGATGTCGGCCACGCGCTGCTCGATAGCAGCATCGGTGTCGGCGGACCAGTGCAGACGGGCGGTGAAATCAGCCTCGAAGGTGGCGCTGGCCGTTGACAATCTTGCGGGGGTAGCTACCAAAGTCATAGCAATCAGGTGTTGGAAGTATCGGCAATAACAGGGTTGGCCGCCGACACCGCCGAGGCAAACGCGTCGATGATGCGGCGAATCGGGGCCTGGTTGAGCTTGAGCGCGGTCTGGTTCACGACCAGGTGCGAGCTGATGTTAAGGATGCGCTCGACCTCGACCAGGTGGTTGGCGCGCAGCGTGTTGCCGGTGGACACCAGGTCCACAATTGCGTCGGCCAGCCCCGTCAACGGGGCCAGTTCCATGCTGCCGTACAGCTTGATCAGGTCCACGTGCACGCCCTTGGAGGCAAAAAAGTCACGTGCAATCGCCACGTACTTGGTGGCCACTTTCAGGCGGGAACCCTGTTTGATGGCGCGGGCGTAGTCGAAGCCGTCACGCACGGCCACGCTGATGCGGCATTTGGCGATCTGCAGGTCCAGCGGGGTGTACAGGCCCTCGGTGCTGGATTCGAGCAGCGTGTCTTTGCCCACCACGCCCATGTCAGCGCCGCCGTACTGCACGTAGGTGGGCACGTCGGTGGGGCGCACCAGCAGCACGCGCACATCGGCCTGGTTGGTGTCCAAAATCAGCTTGCGGGACTTTTCAGGGTCGTCCAGCACCTCGATGCCAGCACTTTTGAGCAGCGGCAGGATGTCGTCAAAAATTCGACCCTTGGACAGTGCAATGGTGATCATGCTTTGACTCGCTCTATCGACGCACCAATGCCGCGCAGCTTGGCTTCCATCTGGTCGTAACCCCGGTCCAGGTGGTAGATGCGGTCCACCAGCGTTTCGCCCTGCGCCACCAAGCCGGCAATCACCAGGCTGGCCGAGGCGCGCAAATCGGTGGCCATGACGGTGGCCCCCGAGAGTTTTTCAACGCCTTCCATCACCGCCACCTTGCCTTCGATGTGGATCTTGGCGCCCAGGCGCACCATCTCGTTGACGTGCATGAAGCGGTTTTCAAAAATCGTTTCAGTCACCGTGCTGGCACCCATTGCTATCGCATTGAGCGCCATGAACTGCGCCTGCATGTCGGTGGGGAAGCCCGGGTATTCGGTGGTGCGAAAAGACTGTGCCTTCAAACGGCCGGCAGACTGCACCCGAATGAAGCCGTCGCCCGCCGTGATGACCGCGCCCGCTTCGCGCAGCTTGTCAATCACCGCGTCCAGGTGGTCGGCGCGCCCGTGCTGCAGCACCACGTCACCGCCCGTGGCGGCCACCGCGCACAAAAAGGTACCGGCCTCGATGCGATCGGCCACGACCTGGTGGGTGCAGCCGTGCAGGCGCTCCACGCCCTGAATGCGGATGCGCCGTGTGCCGTGGCCTTCGATCTGTGCGCCCATCTTGATGAGCATCTCGGCCAGGTCGCCAATTTCAGGCTCCTGCGCGGCATTTTCCAAGATGGTTTCACCTTCGGCCAGCGTGGCGGCCATCAGGAAATTTTCAGTGCCCGTGACGGTCACCATGTCGGTGGTGATGTGGCAGCCTTTGAGGCGCGTGCGCCCTGCGGGCAGCTTGGCGATCATGTAGCCGTGTTCGACCACGATGTCGGCCCCCATGGCCTGCATACCCTTGATGTGCTGGTCCACCGGCCGCGAGCCGATCGCACAGCCGCCGGGCAAGGACACGGTGGCCTCCCCAAAACGCGCCAGCAAAGGACCCAGCGCCAGCACCGACGCACGCATGGTTTTCACCAGTTCGTACGGCGCTTCCGGCGAGGTGAGCGCACCGGCATTCAGCGTCACGGTGCTGCTGACTGCCGCGTCACGCTCGGCGGTCACGCCCATGTTGCGGATCAGCTTGAGCATGGTCGCCACGTCCTGCAGGCCGGGCACGTTTTGCAGCGTCACGGTGTCGGCGGTCAGCAGTGCCGCGCACAGCTCGGGCAGGGCGGCATTTTTAGCGCCAGAAATCGTGACAGAACCCGCCAGCGGGTTGCCGCCTTTGATCAATAACTTGTCCATTTTTTTTGTTTTAAGTGTTGGCGGTGTTGGAAGAATTAGCGGCATGAACAGCCCATTCAGCGGGCGTGTAGGTTTTCATCGACAAGGCATGGACCTCATCGGTCTGGATGCGGCCTCCCAAAGCGGCGTACACCTTCTGGTGCCGCTGGATCAGGCGCTGGCCTTCAAACGACGGCGACACGATGGTGGCGTACCAGTGCCGGCCGTCACCTGACAGTTCCAGGTGGTCGCAGGCCAGGCCTGCGGCAATGATGGCGTGAAGTTCTTCGCGGGTCATAAAGTCAATCGTTGGAGGGGCTAATGTCGGATTTTGTAGCCAGTGCGCAGCATGTTCACCGCGATGGCGCTGACCACCGCCAGCGCAGCACCCACGATGGCCAGGCTGAGCCACGGTGACACGTCGCTGACACCAAAAAAGCCGTAGCGGAAGCCGTCAATCATGTAGAAAAACGGGTTGAGGTGGCTGACGGTTTGCCAGAACGGCGGCAGGGAATGAATGGAGTAAAACACGCCGCTCAGGAAGGTCATGGGCATGATGACGAAGTTCTGGAACGCGGCCATCTGGTCAAATTTTTCAGACCACAGCCCGGCAATCACACCCAGCGCGCCCATCAGCGCGGCGCCCAGCACGGCAAACACCACGATCCACAGCGGTGCGACAAATCCGGGCTGGCCGAAGTACACCGTGACGGCAAACACACCCAGGCCAACCAGCAAACCCCGGGCGATGGACGAGCCCACATAGGCAAAAAACCAATGCCAATGAGACAACGGCGTGAGCAGCACAAACACCAGGCTGCCCATGATCTTGCTTTGAATCAGCGACGAGGAGCTGTTGGCAAACGCGTTTTGCAACACACTCATCATGACCAGGCCAGGCACCAGAAAAGCCGTGTAGCTGACCTGCCCGTAGACCTTGACCTGGTCCTGCAGCACATGGCCAAAGATCAGCATGTACATCACGGCGGTCAGCACGGGCGCGCCAACCGTCTGAAAACCAACTTTCCAGAAACGCAGCGTTTCTTTGTAAAACAGGGTTTGCCAGCCGGTCATTTTGAAGCTCCCGCTGCGCCGGCCATGACTTCCAAGAACACATCTTCCAAGTCAGCCTTTCGAATTTCGACATCTTGCGCGACCAAGCCGGCTTCACGCACAGCGGCCAGGTACTGCTCGATCTCGTGCGCGTTGTGCGCCGGAAACTGCACGATGCGGCCGGTGATCCGGGCCTGGTCGGCCAGATGTTGGGGCAGCTCGCTGTCGATTTTGAAACGCAGCACGTTGGACGACGCGGCACTGAGCAGCTCGGAGGTTTGCGCCAACGCCACCACCCGCCCCTGCTTGAGCATGGCGATGCGGCTGCAAAGCGCCTCGGCCTCTTCCAGGTAGTGGGTCGTCAGCAGCACGGTGCTACCTTGTTTGTTGAGCTTGGCGATGAACTGCCACAGGGTTTGCCGCAACTCGACGTCCACCCCGGCAGTCGGCTCGTCCAGCACGATGACCTGCGGCTTGTGGACCAGCGCCTGCGCGACCAGCACGCGGCGCTTCATGCCGCCCGACAATTGGCGCATGTTGGCATTGGCTTTGTCCGTCAGGCCCAGGCTGTCCAGCAGCTCGTCGATCCAGGCGTCGTTTTTGGGAATGCCGAAATAACCTGACTGGATGCGCAGCGCTTCACGAACCGTGAAGAACGGGTCAAACACCAGCTCTTGCGGCACCACACCCAGCAGGCGCCTGGCTTGGGCGTAGTCGGTGACGACATCATGGCCGTGAACCAGAACCTGCCCGGACGAGGCCCGTGACAAGCCGGCCAAAATGCTGATCAGAGAGGTTTTACCTGCGCCGTTGGGGCCGAGCAGGCCAAAAAATTCACCGGCCTGGATGTCAAAACTCACATCATCCAGGGCATGAACAACGGGGTCTGTGCTTCGCTGGTGGGTGGAGTAGGTTTTGGAGACGCGTTGAAATGAGATGGCTGGCATGAGCCGCTTATTTTAAGGGCTGATGCCGGGAGGCCCGGACAGGGCTGGCCAAAACCCGACGCACGGTGTGGCGCGGGCCAGCGCCTCCCTCAAGAAGTGCGGACCAAGGGCGCAGAGGTCCCTGAGATGAGGTCAGCCACGCCATACAACGTCGCGAGTTGCACCAGCCGCTGGGGCGCACCTGTCACGGTGAAGGACTGGCCCGCCGCCAGGGCCTGCCTGCGGCAGTCCAGCAGCACAGCCAGCGCGGAGGAGTCAAATTGGGCCAAGTCGCTGGCGTCCACCGTCATGGGGCCCCCACCAGACGGCTGCACCGCTTGCGCTGCAGCCGACGTGATGCTGGACGCCACGTCATGGGTCAATGAACGGGGCAGCCGCAGCGCGCCTGGCATGGCGGTCAAGATTTTTTGTCGCCCGCGTTGGACTTGTTGCGCTGCACCAGCGAGGCGATCAGGCCGTCCACGCCTTTGGTGCTGATTTCCTGCGCGAACTGGGTGCGATAGGTTTCCACCAGCCACACGCCCAGCACGTTCAGGTCATAAATTTTCCAGCCAGTGGCGGTTTTTTCCATGCGGTAGTCGAGCTGGATCGGGTCACCCCGGCCCAGCACCTCGCTGCGCACCACCAGCTCGGTCTCTCCGGCTGCCGCACGCAAGGGCTTGACGTTGACGCTCTGGTCTTTGACCTGCGCCAGTGCACCCGAGTAGGTGCGGATCAGCAGGATCTTGAACTCTTCCTGCAAGCGCTTTTGCTGCTCAGGCGTGGCCTGGCGCCAGTTGCGGCCGACAGCAGAAGCCGTCATGCGGACAAAGTTCACATGCGGGATGATCTTGCTGTCCACCAGCGAGATGACGCGGCTCGTTTCACCGGCCTGCACAGCCTTGTCGGACTTGATGCTTTCCAGCACGTCCGAAGACACGCGTTTGATCAATACATCCGGGGCCTCTTCCTGGGCTTGCGCCAGCGCCCACGGCGTGGATGCCAGCAGCGCGAGGGTCAGAGTGGCGGTGGCCCAACGGCCCAAAATTCTACGGTTCATGGTGCTTCCTTTGTCAACGTGACATGCCACTTGAGGGCAGGTCACCCGTTTTTACAGCCCGGTGCAAGGTCAGGCTGTGAAGTTTTAATGCCTCAATGTAAAGCTGATGGCGAATGCTACTTGCTCGCAGCCGGGGGAGTGGCCGCTTCTGCGGCCGCTTCCGGCAGGTCAAAACGCTCTTCCTTTTCATTGGGGTTGCGGCCCACCAGGCTGCGGCGGCGCTGCAGATGGATTTCACGGGCGAACGAGTACTTGTCCAGAGAGGCCTCTTCAAGCAAGTCGCCGGCGTCCAGCAAACGTGCGCGGATGTTGACGGCTCGGGTGGCCGTCAGGGTGTTGCGCACAGGCACGTTGCCAACCGCAGAGACGGCGTCGCCCTGCGTGTCAACGATCAAGGCGGCGGTGTCACGCACCGTTGAAGGGCCGAGCACCGGCAGTACCAGGTAGGGCCCGGATGGCACACCCCAATGGCCCAACGTCTGGCCAAAGTCTTCCGAGTGACGGGGAATGCGGGCTTCACCCGCCACGTCCAGAAGACCGCCCAAACCAAACAGCGTATTCACGGTGACGCGAAACAGGCTGTCCAGCGCGAACTCGGGTTTGGCCTGCAGCGCGTTGTTCACGGCGGACCAGGCGTCCGAGACATTGCCGAAAAAGTTCGTCACGCCCGTGCGGATGGGCGAGGGGGTGACGTCGCGGTACACCGTGGCCACGGGCTTGATCACCGCCATGTCCACTTTGTCGTTGAAGCTGAACACGGAGCGGTTGAAGGACTCAAAAGGGTCCGCCGGGTTGCCGCCAGGGGCCGTGGCACAGCCTTGCAGCAAAGCCAGCATCACAGCGGCAGTGGCCCACATGGCTGGGCGTCGGAAAGAGGTGGTTCGTGTCATTGTTTTTTATTCGTCGAGGGGGCTGAAGCGGCAGATGCAGCCGCAGGTGGGGCGCTGCTGTCGGCAGCTTTGCTGTAGAGAAATTGGCTGATCAGGTTTTCAAGGACCACAGCGGACTGGGTTTGTTTGACCACATCTCCGGCAGCCAGGTTGGTGTCGCCAAAGCCGGGCTCCACGCCAATGTACTGCTCACCCAGCAGGCCGCTGGTGAGGATTTTCAAGGAGCTGTCCTTGGGAAACACGTACTGGCTTTGCATGGCCAGACTCACGCTGGCCTGGTAGGACTTGTCGTCAAAGGTGATGTTGTCCACCCGGCCCACCACCACGCCGGCACTTTTCACGGCGGCGCGTGGCTTAAGGCCGCCGATGTTGTCAAATTTGGCGGTGATGCCGTAGGCTTTGTCGAAGTTGAGCGAGACCAGGTTGGCTGATTTGAGCGCCAAAAACAGCACAGCGGCCGCACCAACCAGGACAAACAGTCCAACCCAGAGGTCATTTTTAGAGCGTTGCATCAGAAGGTTTCTTTTCTTCGAGGGTCGGCGCCAACCAGTGATGGCACCAACGTTTGGTTAATTTTCGCATGATGCAGTGCAACATGCACAACCCCGGATCAGAGGCTGAACATCATGGCGGTGAGCAGGAAATCAATCCCCAGCACCGCCAGCGACGCCAACACCACCGTGCGCGTGGTGGCGCGTGAGACGCCTTCGGGCGTGGGCTGCGCTTCAAAACCCTGGTGCAAGGCCACAAACGTGACCGTCACGCCAAACACAAAACTTTTGACCATGCCGTTGCCAACATCCCGCCAGACGTCCACACCGGATTGCATCTGGCTCCAGAACGAGCCTGCGTCAATGCCAATCATGACCACCCCGACCAGCCAGCCGCCAATGATGCCCACGGCGCTGAAAATCGCCGCGAGCAGGGGCATGGCAATCAGGCCACCCAGGAAACGCGGGGCCAAAATGCGCTTAACTGGGTCCACGGCCATCATTTCCATGGCCGACAGCTGCTCGCCGGCTTTCATCAGGCCGATTTCAGCGGTCAACGCCGTGCCCGCCCGCCCGGCAAACAGCAGCGCGGTGATCACCGGCCCCAGCTCCCGGACCAAGCTCAGCGCCACCAGCAAACCCAGCGCCTCGGCCGAGCCATAACGCTGCAAGGTGTAGTAGCCCTGCAGGGCCAGCACAAAACCGACAAACAGGCCAGACACGGAAATGATGAGCAGCGAGTAGTTGCCGAGGAAAAAGAGCTGGTCACGCACCAGGCCAAAGCGCGCCAGCGCCGCGCCGGACACGGCCAGCAGGCGGCCCATCAGGCGGGCGGCATAGCCCAGTTCGGCCAGCTTCACGCGGACGGCAAAACCGATGTGGCTCAACAACGTGGAAAGGCTGAAACCGCTCATGAGCCATGACCTTTGTGATGGGAGGCGGCAACGCCAAAGTCCTCAGCAACGCTGGGGCCGGGGTAGTGAAACTTCACCGGGCCTTCGCTCAGGGCGTTGACAAACTGGTGCACCAGCGGGTCGGTGGAGGTTCGCACCTCGTCGGGAGTGCCCTGCGCAGCGATGCGCCCGTTGG
>JBJXEI010000126.1:0-5899 GCA_046154065.1 Polaromonas sp.
GCAGCTGCCACAGGGCCGACCCGGCAAACGCCCGGTAAGCCGCCATGTCGGGCAGGCGGGTTTTGATCAGGTAGTCAAAACCGCCCGCCACCATGTGGCATTCCATGATTTCCGGGTAGACCTGCACCGCTGCCTTGAAGGCGTCAAACACATTGGGCGTGGTGCGGTCCAGCAGCACCTCGACAAACACCATCATCCCGGCCCCCAGCTTGAGCGGGTTCAGCCGCGCCTCGTAGCCCAGGATGTAGCCGTCTCTTGTCAGGCGCTGCACCCGCGCCAGCACCGCTGTGGGGGACAGGCCGACCTGCTCGGCCAGCTTGAGGTTGGACAGGCGAGCGTCCTGCTGCAGGGCGCGCAGGATTTTCAGGTCCAGGCGGTCAATGTGGCTGGTTGGGGTGGTTGAATCGGGCATGGCTAGTGAATTGTGTCGTTGAAGGTGAAATTATTAGCGAGTAATTCACCAAAAATCCGCCGAACATGGCATGCATTCACCCCCTTCAGGAGCTTTCTCATGCCGTTCAGCCTGCCCACCCGCTTGCCCTTCCCCTACCGCCCCGAAGCCGACGTGGTGGCCAGCCACCTGGTGGCCTTGTCGAGCGCCTTGGACTGGGCCGCTGCCGCCCAGCGCGCGCAGCCCTGGGTGCAGGCCGTGCGTGACAACCCGCCGCCCTTCTGGGCCATGGAAAGCCTGCTGAAGGAATACCCCATCTCCAGCGCTGAGGGCCTGGCGCTGATGCGGCTGGCCGAGGCGCTGCTGCGCGTGCCCGACGCCGACACCGCGATTGCGCTGACGGCCGACCAACTGGGCCGCGCTGACTTTGACGGCGCCAGTGATGGGGTGATGGCGCGTTTGTCCGCGTCTGCCATTGGTTTGTCGAAGAAGTTTTTGCCTGACGCGGGCCAGCCCACGCTGATGAGCCGCCTGGGCGCGCGCAGCGTGGTGGCCGCCACACTGCGGGCCGTGCAGCTGCTGGGCCGCCAGTTTGTGCTGGGTCAGACGATTGGCGAGGCCATGAAAGAAGCCACCAGCGCCAGAAAGCAGCAACCCAACCTGAGCTTCAGCTACGACATGCTGGGCGAGGGCGCACGCACCGCCAAAGACGCCGAGGGCTACCTGAAAAGCTACGTTAATGATATTGAATCCATAGCGACCCAGGCAATCAAAACGAGGGCCTGCGAGCTGAACGACGGGATTTCCATCAAATTGAGTGCCCTGCACCCCCGTTTTGAGGCTGCGCAGCACACCCGCGTCATGGCCGAGCTGGTGCCCCGCGTGTGGGGTCTGTGCGAGCTGGCCGCCCGGGCCAACATCAACCTGACGATTGACGCCGAAGAGGTGGACCGGCTGGAGCTGTCGCTCGATGTGTTCGAGGCCCTCGCCGCCCAGGTGGCGCAGCACCACCCGCAGTGGCAGGGTTTTGGCCTGGCCATGCAGGCCTACCAGACGCGCAGCCTGGAGCTGATTCACCACGTCATCGGCTTGGCACGCAAGTACCAGCTGCGCCTGATGTGCCGCCTGGTCAAGGGCGCGTCCTGGGACGCGGAAATCAAACGCACGCAAGAGCAGGGCCTGCCGCACTACCCCGTGTTCACCCACAAACACCACACCGACGTGGCCTACCTGGCCTGCGCCCAGGCGCTGTTGGCCGCACCGGACGCGATTTACCCGCAGTTTGCCGGGCACAACGCAGGCACCATCGCCGCGATTCTGGCCATGGGCCAAAGCGGCAAGTTTGAACTGCAGCGCCTGCACGGCATGGGCGAAGGCATCTTCCGTGAGGTGCTGAAAAACCCGGCCGTGACCTGCCGCGTCTACGCCCCCGTTGGCGCGCACCGCGACCTGCTGGCCTACCTGGTGCGCCGCCTGCTGGAAAACGGCGCCAATTCGTCGTTTGTGCATCAGCTGGCCGATGAGTCGGTGGGCATGGATGTGCTGCTGACGTCACCGCTGTACCTGGCGCCCACACCGTCCTTGCCGCTGCCGGTGGACCTGTTCGGCTCCGCCGCCTCGGGTGCGCGGGTCAACAGCGCGGGGCTGGACCTGACCGTGGCCGCGATGTGGGAACCCCTGCAGGTCGCCCTGCAGAGCACCCCCGTGCCCCAGATTCCTGTTTTTGAAGCCAAACCCGGCACCAGCCTAGTCAATGATTGCCTGGACAGCTATCAAAAGTGGAGCAAAACTCCTGTGGCCGAACGTGCCGCCATCCTGCGCCGCGCCGCCGACGCGCTGCAAACGCAGATGCCCCGCTTCTGCGCGCTGCTGGTCAAGGAAGCCTTCAAGACCTGGGGTGACGCCGTGTCCGAGGTGCGGGAAGCGATGGACTTTTTGCGCTACTACGCCGACGAGGCCGAACGCATCATGCAGCCCATCGCACTCCCAGGGCCGACGGGCGAAACTAACGAGCTGCGCCTGACCGCACGCGGCGTGTGGGTCTGCATCAGCCCGTGGAACTTCCCGCTGGCGATTTTTATGGGCCAGGTGGCCGCCGCCCTGAGCACCGGCAACACCGTGGCCGCAAAACCCGCCGAACAAACCCCCGGCGTGGCGTGGGAGGCCGTCAAGCTGCTGCACGCCGCGGGCGTGCCCGAAGGCGCGTTGCAGCTGTTCAACGGCCCGGGCGCCACCGTGGGCGCAGCGCTGGTCGCTAGCCCCGGCGTGGCCGGCGTGGTGTTCACCGGCTCCACCCAGGTGGCCCGCATCATCAACCGCGCCCTGGCCGCCAAAGACGGCCCCATCACCCCGCTGATCGCCGAAACCGGTGGTATCAACGCCATGCTGGTGGACAGCACCGCCCTGCCCGAGCAGGTGGCGGACGCCGTGGTACAAAGCGCCTTCCGCTCTGCCGGGCAGCGCTGCTCCGCCCTGCGCCTGCTGTGCGTGCACGAAGGCATTGCCGACCACGTCATCGCCATGATCCAGGGCGCCGCGCAGGAGCTGGTGCTGGGCGACACCGCCGACCTGGCCACCGACGTCGGCCCCGTCATTGACGCCGAGGCCTTTGACAATATCCAAAAACACCTTCAACGGCTCCATTCAACGTCAAAAGTGCTTCTAGCCAAGGCGTTTATTGCTGGTAGTGCTACAAGTAGCATAGCAAATCTGATCGCCCCAGCCGCCTTTGAGGTGCCCAGCCTGGCCGACGTGAAGGAAGAAATCTTCGGCCCCGTGCTGCAGATCGTGCGCTGGGGCAGCGGCGAGCTGAAAACCGCAGAAGCCGTCGTCGACCAGATCAACGCCCTCGGCTACGGCCTGACCCTGGGCATCCAGACCCGCATCGACTCCAGAGCCCAAGCCCTGGCCGCCCGCGCCCACGTCGGCAACGTCTACATCAACCGCAACATGATCGGCGCAGTCGTCGGCGTGCAGCCCTTCGGCGGCGAAGGCTTGAGCGGCACCGGCCCCAAAGCGGGCGGTCCGCACTACCTGCTGCGCTTTTGCGCCGAGCAGACCCTGACGGTGAACACGACGGCTGCGGGGGGGAATGTGGCTTTGCTGGCGGGGTGAGGTAAAAATTTTTGGAACTACCGCAACTAAAGCTGACCGTCTGTGAAACTCTGGTTTTAAATTTCGCAGCATTAGAAAGCAGCTGCTGCTCACGAGCGTCGATCCAATGTAATCAAGGCTTTTACATATCATCCGCGCAAACATATTCGTTCAGTTAGTAAATACTTTTCGTATTGTCTGAATCCATTTAGGTTCAAAAACCTTATCTGAATCGCTTGCAATGTATGCTTTCGCAAAGTTGACTTTATTAGCGCCAATGTCAAAGAAGTCGGTCATTATTTTTGACATTTGCTTAGGACCAAGATTTAGGTAATCGTACAGATTATTCGATAAATCAGTGACTGACGCATCTTTCACAATCTGCTGCAGCACGGCAACGTTAAGAAGTTGCTTGCATGCACTTGGAGTTTCAAGGAGTTTCTTTAAAACTTCCTCTCGCAGCGTAAATTCTATTTCAGTCGGAAAGCTTAATTGGTTATCTGCATCAAGAGCGACAGCTTCAAGCGTTGAAGGGTCACGCACAAGACGCTTGAAAAATAGGTTTTTTACCTCTTTGCTCAATTCAACATTTTCTTTTTGTGCGTCAGTGTCTACTAGACATAGTGCTTTTCCTGAAAAGCCTGCCTCTTTATCGCTCAGTGGTGCGACTAAATAAGAATAAACTCTTCGAACCTGTTTGAACCCGCCCAGAGGGACAATTCTAAGGTTGTGGCTATCCATAATATCGGATAGATAATGGGAAAGATAAATCTTGTCTGAAAGCCCTTCGCAAAAAAGCCAGTTGTAAGGCTTGTTTCGAAGCATACTCACCACAACTGATTGAATCATATCTTGGTAGCTTTTTAACTCAACTTCCTTGGGGTATTTCCCTTTTGTTCTTTTGAAGTTTTGATTTATGTGTTCGCGAAAATTTTCTAGATCAAATGAGAAAAAATCAACCACGGTAGTGTTTCGTGATAGCGAATGTGCAATTCCAGATCTCATTACGGGTATAAATCCGTACCAATGTGTATTAATTAAAATTTGGGGGGCGGGTGAACATAGGTTGGGAATTCTTGCAATTTTTTCGAATTGATCATGGCAAGCCGCTACGTGCATTGAAGCGTCGGGTTCATCGATTGCAAGAATTATCTGGTAGGTTTTTTGTGCCGAACGTGAAATAAGAGCGTAAGAAAGATCAATTAATGCTTGTCTTTTTTCGCCAGAACTTAAATCTTTTATTGCTGTTTCCCTGCCAGTACTTTTTTTGTGTAAAACTTTTATGCCAAAGTAGGCTGAAAATATTCTTTCAATTAAATCATTTGCAGTTAATTGATCTTTGCGTTTGCCTTTGTATACATATTGATTTAATGTGTTGTTTATTTGATCGATAAATTCATTTAGCTTTTTGTTTATTTCGTCAATGCTATCTTTGCTGATTGAGTTTTGAATTTTTTTCTTAATATCTTCGTCGAGAAGTTTTTTATATATATTGATTCCATTCTGCTGAAGCTTAGTGAGTCAGCTTCGGCTGGGAGATATATGAATCGATAGTGGGATTTTATTTTCTTTAGAAGTTCGCTCAGATCGCCAAAATACACATCGGAGTGCTGTTCAAAAAGCTTTGCTATTCCATTTTCGAAAAACGGAATTTTTATTTCGTTGGTTTGATATATGCTGCCAAGCATAAAAAAGTAGTGGGACTCCTTGTTGTATCCGGCGTTCGTAGCTGCGGCCCTGTTATCAATTACTGCCCCGATTAAGGGGTCGTATGGAGATTCGCTGTATTCCCAGAAATAGCTACTTATTAGGGCTGCCAGCCGTTTTTCCTTTTTGTTGAGCGATATTTCATTGATGGGTATTAGGAATAATGGTGAAACATAAGCTGAATCATCTGAAGATTTTTTCGATTCATTACTTATAATCCATTCGCCACCGTTGAAAAATCGATCGAGTGCTTCAAAAATCGAAGTCTTGCCGATACCATTTGGCCCAAGGAATGCCGAAAAACGTTGGCCTGAGGATATCGGAATATATTGTTGAGTTTTATATACTTTATAATTCCTTAATCCTATGCCGAGAATCATATTATTCCTTTTGAGTGTTATTCGTGTGCTTCGTTTGAAGTATTGCCAGCAGTCTAAAACGGTGCTTACTGTTTGTGGCGCGCCTAAACCAACAACTCCGCATGCCAAATCACCCGCATGAAGGCCTCCAGCTTGTCGATAGGCAGGGCTTTGCAGAACAGCCAGCCCTGGTAGCAGTCGCAGCCGTGTTTGGCTAAAAACGCGCGTTGTTCTTCGGTTTCCACGCCTTCGGCCACCACGCCCAGGCCCAGGCTTTGGGCCAGGCCGATGATGGTGCGGGCAATGGCGGCGTCGTTGGGGTCGGTCAGCACGTCTTTGACGAAGGCGC
>JBJXEI010000127.1:0-6044 GCA_046154065.1 Polaromonas sp.
GGGTTTGACCACGACTTGAGGTAACAGCGAGCGCCGTGCCGGCCGAGGCTCCACGTCGACGCCCGCGGCCAGTTGCTCTTGCACCAGGCTGTGCAAGCTGATCGTGCTCATGTGCTCGATCATCACGGCATTGAGCCGTTGCCACAGCGGCTTGGACAGACCCAGGTTGCGCACCTCGTCGCTCGCTTCGTCCGGGGTTTCATCCACCGCGCCGACGATTTGGGCCACCGAAATGTCCTGAGCCTGACGCCCCAGTGTGTAGCCGCCGCCGGGCCCGCGCGTGCTTTCCACCATACCGTGCTGACGCAGACGGCTGAACAGCTGCTCGAGGTAGGACAAGGAAATCTGTTGGCGCTGACTGATGGATGCCAACGCCACCGGCCCGGCCGACTCGCGCAGAGCCAGGTCGATCAGGGCGTTGACGGCAAAACGGCCTTTGGTACTCATGCGCATGGCGCTCTCCAGAAGTGAAGTGAGATGAGGTGAACAACAGGAGTCAATGTAGGGACATCATCACTTCGCGTAAATTCGATAATTCAATCTATTTACTTCGCAAAAAACGCACAATGAACTTCAAGCACCTGCACTACTTCTGGGTCGCCGCGCGGGCCGGCGGTGTGATGAAGGCGGGCGAACAGTTGCACACCACGCCGCAGACCCTGTCGGCACAAATCAAGTTGTTGGAATCAAGGCTGGGACGAAGCCTGTTTCGCAAAACCGGTCGCAAGCTCGAACTCACGGACGACGGACGCGTGGCCATGCGCTACGCCGACGAAATCTTTGCACTGGGCGCTGAACTGGAAACCGCGTTGCGAGAGCGGCGTGGCCCCGGTGCCCAGGTGCAGGAGTTCCGAGTCGGGGTCGAAGATGCCGTGGCCAAGTCCGTGGCCTACCGACTTTTGCAACCGGCGCTCTCGCTGCCCGATCCCGTTCGTCTGATCTGCAGCGAAGGCCAGTTTCCCGACCTCATGGCTCAACTGGCGCTGCACCGTGTGGACCTGGTGATCTCCGATGAACCGCTGACCAATCGCATCAGTGTGAAAGCCTTCAACCACAAACTGGGCAGCTCGCACATGAGTTTCTTTGCGGCGCCCGCGCTGGCCGCGCGGCTGCAAGGTATGTTCCCGCAGTGCCTGAACGACGCCCCTTTGCTGGTGCCGGGCGGCAGCTCTTCGGTGCGGCCGCAGTTGGATGCGTGGCTGACACGCCATCATTTGCACCCTCAGGTGGTTGGCGAGTTTTCCGACGGCGCCCTGACGCAGGCCTTCGGGCGCCATGGTGACGGCATCTTCCTGTCACCCAGTGTGGTCGAAGAAGAAACCGTCGGGCAGTACGGCGTTCAGGTCATAGGCCGCAGCAACGAGTTGGTGGACGACTTTTACGCCATCTCCGTGGAGCGCCGCATCACGCACCCTGGCGTTGTTGCCATCACCCAAGCGGCCAAGAACGAGCTCTTCAGCGCACCCCGGGTCTGATCGCAGAGACTGCCACCGGGGGCACCTCAAATGCCAGCGTCACAAAACCGCTGTCCCAGCGCGTCGGGTCCTCATCGGATGGCCTCAGGTGGGTCCCGCGCAGCAGCCACCGCCCCGTCGGCAGGGAAGGCCACGCGACTCGGCCCTGCGCATCGGTCAGTCGCCAGAGTCCGTGTGTCGCCGATTCACTGATCAACTCCATCGCCTGGCCGACCAAGGGCGCACCATCCTTCAGGACCTGAAACTGCCAGCCCAAGGTGGTCGCAGCCGAACGAACGATGTCCATGGCCATGGGGGCTGGCCCCGGCGAATGCCCGGTTGCAACCCGCTCATCGATGCGGGCGTGCTTGATGTAGCGCTCCTTCCATGGCAGCCCTTGGGCCTGCATCTTCGACCACTGGCCGCGCACTTCGGCCGGGGCCTGCACCTCACGCAGGTAAACCGCGACCATCTCTGGAGTCAGTTCAATGTCCAAAGGCACCAATTGCGCCCAACAGGTGACTGCGCGCCGCGGCAGCCGCAGCACCAAGGCATGCTCGTCGTTTCGCGCGGGCGCCATGTGCTGTTCGGGGTCGGTCGACTGGGGCCCGCGACACCCTTGCCGCTCCAGGTACTCGGCGCCAATGCCGGTCTGGTGCACCGGATAGCGGTTGCCCGTGCCCAGCCTCAGCTCCAGCCGTGCGTTCGACGCCTTGGGCGCCTCAAACCAGGTGTCGTGGGCGTTGGCCACCAAGGCGGCCAGGCTCAGTGTGCAGACAGTGAAAGTGCGCCTCGCTTGCATGCCAGCTGATACGTCGCCTGACTTGCATTGGATGCGCCACCGGTGCCGTGGCCTGTGCCGTGACCGACACAACCGTCCTTCAGTACGCGGCCCTACAGAGTCTGCTGCTCCAGCGCCACGCGGGTACCCGACAACGCCACCAGCGTGTCGGTGATCAAACGGGTGGGAATGGCCCGGAGGTAGTCGTTGAAGCGGCCCTTGGCCTCAAAGCGGGGTCGAAACTCTGACTCGAAGAAGCGTTCGCCCAGCCGCGGAACGATGCCGCCGCCAATGTAGACCCCGCCGCGCGCGCCCAAAATCAGGGCCACGTTGCCCGCAAAACTCCCCAAAAGCGCACAAAAAACATCCAACGTCCTGCTGCAGACAGCATCTTGCCTGGCCATGCCAAGCTCCACGATGAGTTCGGCCGTCAGCAGCGGCGTCGGCGCACCGCCCTCGATCTGTGACACCGCACGGTGAAGCACGGGCAAGCCGATGCCCGACAACAGGCGTTCAGCAGAAACGTGCGCATAGTCCTGACGCACGGCGCGCAGAACTGCAGCTTCGTAGTCATCTGCCGCTGACAGGCTGGCATGACCGCCCTCGCCCGGCACGGCCACCCAGCCACTGCCCACGGCAAAGATACCGGCCACGCCCAGCCCCGTGCCAGGACCGATCACCGCCATCGCGCCTGCAGGCGCAGCCCGCGTGACGGGCCCGATGCACCGAACCTGATCTTCGCGAAGGTGCGGCAAGGACAGCGCCAACGCCTCGAAGTCATTCAGGATCAGCAACTCATCCAATCCCAGCACTTCCCGCGTCGACTCCCGGGAAAAGCTCCAGCCGCTGTTGGTAAAGGTGATCTGATCGGAGCCCACAACCGTCGCCACCGCGAAGGCAGCGGCTCGCGGCGGCTGATAGGCCAGACCCAGGTTGGCCGCAAGCCGCTCCAAGTAGACACGGGCAGCTTCAGCCGGCCCCGCATGGGTACCTGTTGGCAGGGTTTGCACATGCTGGACCTGCTCCGTGCCCTGGGCGAGCCAGCCAAACCGCGCATTGGTACCACCAATGTCGGCCACCAACCATGGCCGTGGGAGTTGGGGCCTGGGTAACACCGCCGGCACCACTGATTGACTCATGTCGTTCATCGCGACCCGCCCTGTAGCGGGGAATCCTGTCTCATGGAAAACCCTTGTCCACCCGTGATGACCGCTTCGTGGTCGATTTCAGCCGCCAAACATCGACTTCGCACGGTAGCAAAACTACAGGGCCAAAACAAGAGAGCGCGTGGCAGAGGCTATAAACTGGCTTCGATCACTCGGCACGCGCCGCTCAAGCCTCGTAGTCAAGCTACAGCAAACAGAGGCCCCATGCCGATCCCAGGCGCCCGAGCCGAGCGCAAGGCGTCACGCACAATGGCGGACGGCGCCCGGCCCTCATTTTGCCCAGGCCGCGCCACGCTGCCAGGACCCGCACATGACGCCATTTGACAGCCCGCGCTTGCTCGCCGACATCGGTGGCACCTACGCCCGCTTCACGATCGAAACCGCGCCAGGCGTGTTCCAGCACATGGCATCCCTGCGCTGTGCCGACCATGCCGACTTCGAAGCCGCCGTCTCCAGCTACCTGACGGGCCTACCGGAAGGCGGCGTGGGTCACATCGAGCACGCCGCCATCGCCATCGCCAACCCGGTGGAAGGCGACGACGTGCGAATGACCAACTACCACTGGAAGTTCAGCATCGAACAGATGCGTCACAGCCTGGGCTTTGAATCGCTGGTGGTGGTCAATGACTTCACCGCCCTGGCCATGTCTTTGCCCAGGCTGTCCCCAGGGCAGCGCCGCCAGGTGGGCGGCGGCACGCCACGTGAAAACAGCGTGCTGGGGGTTCTGGGCGCAGGCACCGGGCTGGGCGTGAGCGGATTGATTCCAGCCGCTGACGGCTGGGTGGCCCTGGGAACCGAGGGCGGACACACCAGTTTTTCCCCGCGAGACGACCGCGAAATCGCCATCCTGCGCTACGGCATGCGGCAGTTTCCGCACCTGTCGCACGAACGGTTGCTCTCAGGCCCCGGCATTGAACTGATTCACCGCGCCTTGCGCGCCGACGCCGGTCTGGCGCCAGAAACAATGACCGCCCCGGAAATCACCCGACGGGCCCTGGCCGGCACGGACCGCTGTTGCGCCGACACGCTGGAGGCCTTTTGCGCGATGTTGGGCACGGCGGCCAGCAACCTGGCCGTCACCTTTGGTGCCATGTCCGGTGTTTACATCGGGGGCGGCATCGTGCCCCGCCTGGGCACCTACTTCGACCGCTCGCCCTTCCGGGCCCGCTTTGAAGACAAGGGCCGTTTCACGGACTACGTCAAAGGCATTCCCACCTACGTGATAACGGCTGAACACGCAACCTTCACCGGTGTTTCCGCGATCCTGGCTGCACAACTGCGCAGCCTCAAGACCGACCAAGGTTCTGCGCTGCTCAGCCAGATTCAGCGCTCACTGGAGGGCCTGTCGCCGGCCGAACGGCGCGTGGCCGACCATGTGCTGGCCCACCCGCGCTCGGCTTTGGGCGACCCCATCGCGGAGATCGCCCGCGCCGCCCAGGTGAGTCAGCCCACGGTCATCCGCTTTTGCCGCAGCCTGGGCTGCGAGGGACTGAGCGATTTCAAACTGCGCCTGGCGTCGGGCCTGTCAGCTACCGTGCCCCTGACCCACACCCAGGTCACGGGCCAGGACAGCATGCTCGAACTGGGCGTCAAGGTGCTGGGCAACACGGCCAGCGCCATCTTGCAGGTGCGCGACCAACTCAACCGCGACGCCTTGGCGCGCGCCATCGACTTGCTGGCCGCAGCCGAGCGCATCGACTTCTTTGCAGTGGGCCACTACCGAGTGGTGGCAGACGATGCGCAATTCAAATTCCTTCGCTTTGGCGTGCCCAGCGCCAGCTACACCGAGCCGCGCTTGCAGGTGTTGGCGGCCAACGTGCTCAAGCCCACAGACGTGGTCGTCATCATCAGCAGCAGCGGCCACATCGACGACCTGCTGGCTGTGGCCGACGCGGCGAGGGCCCGCGGCGCCGCCATCGTGGCCATCACCGCCAGCCAAAGCCCATTGGCACGCAAGGCGGACGTGGCGCTGATCATTGACCACGTTGAAGACGTCACCACGCAGGTGCCCATGGTCAGCCGCATCCTGCACCTGCTGGTCATCGACATCCTGGCCGTGGGTGTGGCCATGAAAAAGGGCGAAGCGGGCGTCGTTTCCCTCTCTCAGGCCGCTGCTGCGGGTTTGGACGAAGACCAGCAGGCACCGCAGGCGGCCAAAGCAAAACCGGCAGGATTGGGCATCAGCGCGGCCGGTACCTTGGCGCAACTCACGTCCCACAGCCGATAGAATTTGATCCTTCCCCAAGGAGCGTTGCGACAGGTGGCACAACTTGCCGGCCTGCCAGGCTTGGGGACCTGCGCTGAACACGCGGTCTGCAACGGCGCTCACTCCCACAGCCGGAGCTGAGTCGTGACTGCCGCCAACCACCCCGTTCAACCCATGCGCCTGTCGGGCCTGGAGCCCGTGCACATCAGCACGGGTTCGCTGTTCGTCAACATCGGCGAGCGCACCAATGTCACGGGCAGCCGCGCTTTCGCCAAGATGATCCTCGAGGGCCGCTTCGAAGACGCGCTGGCCGTTGCCCGCCAGCAGGTGGAAAACGGCGCGCAGATCATCGACATCAACATGGACGAGGCCATGCTCGACAGCGCCGCCGCCATGGAGCGCTTCCTGAAGCTGATCGCCGGTGAGCCCGAGATCGC
>JBJXEI010000128.1:0-3164 GCA_046154065.1 Polaromonas sp.
GTGCAGGTCTACCCGGAAATCATGGAATGCCACATGGTGGCGGGCGGTTTTGACTACCTGATCAAAACCCGCCTGCCCGACATGGCGGCTTACCGGGCGTTTGCCGGGTCGGCCCTGTGGCAGCTGCCCGGCGTGCGTGAAACGCGGACCTACGCGGTGATGGAGGAGGTCAAAAACACCACGCAGCTGCCGCTGGGCGTGTGAAGTGCGCAGAATCTGTACACAATTTTTGGGCTTCGGGTCAACTACCGCACAATCCCGCCACAAATCCCCCCGCATTCTCGCCAGCGGGTCATGTTTTTTTGCTAGCGTTCGGGCTGATCACTACAGGACCTTTTCCAATGACTTCTTTCTTTTCACCAGCGCTGCGCGCGCTGGGACTGGCTGCGCTGGCTTCACTGAGCTTTCACGCAGCAGCGGCTGACAACGGCATCACCGACAGCGACATCCGCATTGGTCAGTTTGCCGCGCAAACCGGCCCCGCCGCCGAGCTGGGCAAACGCATGCAGGTGGGCATTGAGGCGCACTTTGCAGCGGTCAACGCCGCCGGCGGCATCAATGGCCGAAAACTGAAGCTGGTGTCCCGCGACGACGGGTATGAGCCCGAAAAATCAGCCGCTGCCGTCAAGGCGCTGATTGAAGAAGACAAGGTGTTTGCGCTGATCGGCTCGGTCGGCACGCCCACCACGCTGGCGGCCCTGCCCGCCATCAACGCGGCCGCCATCCCGCTGATTGGCCCGTTCACCGGGGCGCAGGCGCTGCGGGAGCCGCTCAACCGCAATGTCTTCCACGTGCGCGCCAGCTACTTCGATGAAACCGAACGCATCGTGCAGCACCTGTCCACAGTGGGCATCACCAAAATCGCGGTGTTCTACCAAAACGACTCTTACGGCAAGGCCGGGCTGGAGGGCGTGACGCGGGCGCTGGACAAACGCAAGCTCAAGGCCGTGGGCAGCATGACGGTGGAGCGCAACAGCGTGGACGTGACAGCGGCGCTCAATGAGCTGGTCAAAACCTCACCGGAAGCGGTGATCCAGATCAGCGCCTATAAATCCAGCGCAGCCCTCATCAAGCAGGCGCGCGCCAAGAGCTACAGCGGCCAGTTTTTCAACGTGAGTTTTGTCGGCTCCAAAGCGTTGAGCGAAGAGCTGGGTGAAGCCGCCGCGGGCGTGACGATTTCGCAGGTGGTGCCCTTCCCGTACGCCGCGTCCACCGCGGTGGGCCGTGAGTACCAGCAGCGCATGACCGAGTCTGGCCACAAGGACTTTGACTTTTCCAGCATGGAAGGGTTTTTGGCCGCCAAGGTGCTGACCGAGGGCCTGCGCCGCGCGGGCAAAGTCCTGAGCCGTGAGGCGCTGACCAGCGCGCTGGAGTCGATGAAGGACTTCAACATGGGCGGCTTTTCTGTCAGCTACGGCCCGAACGACCATGAGGGGTCGAACTTCACCGAGCTGACCATCATGGGGCGCGGCGGCAAGTTCGTGCGCTGACCCGCCCCCGGGGCTTTGTCAGCCCCGGCGGCCGAAAATGGCTGACCCCACCCGCACCATGGTGCTGCCCGAGTGAATGGCAGCCTCCAGGTCGCCCGTCATGCCCAGTGACAAGGTGTCCAGCGGGGTGGCCAGGTGGCCAGAAGCAATCAAATCACGGTTCAGGCCATCAAACAGGGCCCTGGCCTTGGTGTTGATTGCACAGGCTGCTTCAAAATCAATAGCAGGCTCGGGGATCATCATCAGCCCGCGCAACACTAGGTTGGGCAACGTCAACACCTCCCGGGCCAGCGCTGGCAACGCATCCGGCGTCACCCCTGATTTGTTGGCCCCGCCGTCGATGTTGACCTGCAGGCAGACCTGCAGCGGCGGCAACCCGGCCGGGCGCTGCTCGCTCAGCCGCTGGGCGATTTTCAGGCGGTCCACCGACTGCACCCAGTCAAAGTGCTCGGCCACCAGCCGCGTTTTGTTGCTTTGCACCGGGCCAATGCAGTGCCAGACCAGCTGCGCGCGCAAATCAGCCAGCGCTTGGATTTTTTCCACACCCTCGGTGATGTAGTTTTCACCAAAGGCGCGCTGCCCGGTGGTGGCCACTTCGCGCACGGCATCGGGCCCGAAGGTCTTGGAAACTGCCAACAATTGCACACTATCAGGGTGGCGTCCGGCGGCGATGCAGGCCGTCAGCATTTGGTCGCGCACGTGGTGGAGATTCAGGGCAATCGTCGTCATAATCCGAGACTGTAAGCGCATTTCAGGATGTGCAAAATCTGCTTTGTTCAACCGGTGTGCTGTGCTTGGCGCCCGCCAGAACGAACGCCCACCAAAGAGGACCGACCGGGATGGACATCACGCAATTGCTGGCTTTCAGCGTCAAGAACAAGGCGTCTGACTTGCACCTGTCGGCAGGTTTGCCGCCCATGATCCGGGTCCACGGCGACGTGCGGCGCATCAACGTCGACCCGCTGGACCACAAGGAAGTCCACGCCATGGTGTACGACATCATGAACGACACCCAGCGCAAAAACTACGAAGAGTTTTTAGAGGTCGACTTCTCTTTTGAGATCGACGGGCTGGCACGCTTTCGGGTCAATGCCTTCAACCACAACCGGGGCGCGGGCGCAGTGCTGCGAACCATTCCGTCCAAAATCCTGACGCTGGAGCAGCTCAACGCGCCAAAGATTTTTGGCGACCTGGCCCTCAAGCCGCGCGGCATGGTGCTGGTCACCGGCCCCACCGGCTCGGGCAAATCAACAACGCTGGCGGCCATGGTGAATTACCTCAACGAAAACGAATACGGCCACATTCTCACAGTGGAAGATCCGATTGAATTCGTGCACGAATCCAAAAAATGCCTGATTAACCAGCGTGAGGTTGGCCCGCATACCTTGAGCTTCCAGGCCGCGCTCAAGTCTGCGCTGCGCGAAGACCCGGATGCAATTTTGGTCGGCGAGATGCGCGACTTGGAGACCATCCGGCTGGCGATGTCAGCGGCGGAAACCGGCCACTTGGTATTTGGCACCTTGCACACGTCAAGCGCCGCCAAAACTATCGACCGGATCATTGACGTTTTTCCAGCAGAAGAAAAAGACATGATCCGCGCCATGCTGTCGGAATCGCTGCAAGCGGTGATCTCGCAAACCTTGTGCAAAAACAAAGAAGGCAATGGCCGGGTGG
>JBJXEI010000129.1:0-6557 GCA_046154065.1 Polaromonas sp.
GCAGCTGCCACAGGGCCGACCCGGCAAACGCCCGGTAAGCCGCCATGTCGGGCAGGCGGGTTTTGATCAGGTAGTCAAAACCGCCCGCCACCATGTGGCATTCCATGATTTCCGGGTAGACCTGCACGGCAGCCTTGAAGGCGTCAAACACATTGGGCGTGGTGCGGTCCAGCAGCACCTCGACAAACACCATCATCCCGGCTCCCAGCTTGAGCGGGTTCAGCCGCGCCTCATACCCCAGGATGTAGCCGTCTCGGCTCAAGCGCTGCACCCGCGCCAGCACGGCCGTGGGGGACAAACCGACCTGCTCGGCCAGCTTGAGGTTGGACAGGCGAGCGTCTTGCTGCAGCGCGCGCAGGATTTTCAGGTCCAGGCGGTCAATGTGGCTGGTTGGGGTGGTTGAATCCGGCATGGCTAGTGAATTGTTTCGTTGAAGGTGAAATTATTAGCGAGTAATTCACCAAAAATCCGCCGAACATGGCAGGCATTCACCCCCTTCAGGAGCTTTCTCATGCCTTTCAGCCTGCCCACCCGTTTGCCCTTCCCCTACCGCCCTGAAGCCGACGTGGTGGCTGGCCACTTGGCGGCCTTGTCGAGCGCCCTGGACTGGGCCGCTGCCGCCCAGCGTGCGCAGCCTTGGGTGCAGGCCGTGCGTGACAACCCGCCGCCCTTCTGGGCCATGGAAAGTTTGCTGAAGGAGTACCCGATATCGAGCGCTGAGGGCCTGGCGCTGATGCGGCTGGCTGAAGCGCTGCTGCGCGTGCCTGACGCCGATACCGCCATTGCGCTGACAGCCGACCAGCTGGGGCGCGCTGATTTTGACGGCGCCAGTGATGGCGTGATGGCGCGTTTGTCCGCCTCGGCGATTGGTTTGTCCAAGAAGTTTTTGCCCGACGCGGGCCAGCCCACGCTGATGAGCCGCCTGGGCGCGCGCAGCGTGGTGGCCGCCACGCTGCGCGCTGTGCAGCTGCTGGGCCGCCAGTTTGTGCTGGGCCAGACGATTGGCGAGGCGATGAAAGAAGCCAGCGGGTCGCGGAAACATCAGCCCAACCTCAGCTTCAGCTACGACATGCTGGGCGAGGGCGCACGCACCGCCAAAGACGCGGACGGTTACCTGAAAAGCTACGTAAACGCTATTGAATCAATAGCAACCCAGGCAATCAAAACGAGGGCCTGCGAGCTGAACGACGGTATTTCCATCAAATTGAGTGCCCTGCACCCCCGTTTTGAGGCTGCGCAGCACGCCCGCGTCATGGCCGAGCTGGTGCCCCGCGTGTGGGGCCTGTGCGAGCTGGCGGCCCGGGCCAACATCAACCTGACCATCGACGCCGAAGAGGTCGACCGGCTGGAGCTGTCGCTCGATGTGTTCGAGGCCCTGGCCGCCCAGGTGGCGCAGCACCACCCGCAGTGGCAAGGGTTTGGCCTGGCCATGCAGGCCTACCAGACGCGCAGCCTGGAGCTGATTCACCACGTCATCGGCCTGGCACGCAAGTACCAGCTGCGCCTGATGTGCCGCCTGGTCAAAGGCGCGTACTGGGACGCTGAAATCAAACGCACGCAAGAGCAGGGCCTGCCGCACTACCCCGTCTTCACCCACAAACACCACACCGACGTGGCCTACCTGGCCTGCGCCCAGGCACTGCTGGCCGCGCCCGACGCGATTTACCCGCAGTTTGCTGGGCACAACGCAGGCACCATCGCCGCGATTCTGGCCATCGGCCAAAGCGGCAAGTTCGAGCTGCAACGCTTGCACGGTATGGGCGAAGGCATTTTTAGGGAGGTGCTGAAAAACCCCGCTGTGACCTGCCGCGTCTACGCCCCCGTTGGCGCGCACCGCGACCTGCTGGCCTACCTGGTGCGCCGCCTGCTGGAAAATGGCGCGAACTCCTCGTTTGTGCACCAGCTGGCCGATGAGTCGGTCGGCATGGATGTGCTGCTGACGTCACCGCTGTACTTGGAAGCCACGCCGTCGTTACCGCTGCCCATGGACCTGTTCGGCCCCGCCGCCTCGGGTGCGCGTGTCAACAGCGCGGGGCTGGACCTGACCGTGGCCGCGATGTGGGAACCTCTGCAGGCAGCCCTGCACAGCACCCCCGTGCCCCAAGTTCCTGTCTTTGAAGCCAAACCCGGCACCAGCCTAGTCAATGATTGCCTGGACAGCTATCAAAAGTGGAGCAAAACCCCGGTCGCCGAACGCGCCGCCATCCTGCGCCGCGCGGCTGATGCGCTGCAAACGCAAATGCCCCGCTTCTGCGCGCTGCTGGTCAAAGAAGCCTTCAAAACCTGGGGTGACGCCGTGTCCGAGGTGCGTGAGGCGGTGGACTTTCTGCGCTACTACGCCGACGAGGCCGAACGCATCATGCAGCCCACCCAATTGCCCGGCCCGACGGGCGAAACCAACGAGCTGCGCCTGACCGCGCGCGGCGTGTGGGTCTGCATCAGCCCGTGGAACTTCCCGCTGGCGATTTTCATGGGCCAGGTGGCTGCCGCTCTCAGCACCGGCAACACGGTGGCCGCCAAACCCGCCGAACAAACCCCCGGCGTGGCGTGGGAAGCCGTCAAGCTGCTGCACGCCGCGGGCGTGCCCGAAGGCGCGCTGCAGCTGTTCAACGGCCCGGGCGACACCGTGGGTGCAGCCTTGGTGGCAGCACCCGGCGTGGCCGGTGTGGTGTTCACCGGCTCCACCCAGGTGGCCCGCATCATCAACCGCGCCCTGGCCGCCAAAGACGGCCCCATCACCCCGCTGATCGCCGAGACCGGCGGCATCAACGCCATGCTGGTCGACAGCACCGCCCTGCCCGAGCAGGTGGCCGACGCCGTGGTGCAAAGCGCCTTCCGCTCTGCCGGGCAGCGCTGCTCCGCCCTGCGCCTGCTGTGCGTACACGAAGGCATTGCCGACCACGTCATCGCCATGATCCAGGGCGCTGCGCAGGAGCTGGTGCTGGGCAACACCGCCGACCTCGCCACCGACGTCGGCCCCGTGATCGACGCCGAGGCCTTTGACAACATCCAAAAGCACTTGCAACGGCTCAAATCAACATCCAAAGTGCTTCTAGCCCAGGCAAATATTGCCGGTACTGCTACGAATAGCGTAGCAAATATGATCGCCCCCGCCGCCTACGAAGTGCCCAGCCTGGCCGACGTGCGCGACGAAATCTTCGGCCCCGTTTTGCAGATCGTGCGCTGGGGCAGCGGCAAGCTGAAAACCGCAGAAGCCGTCATCGACCAGATCAACGCCCTCGGCTACGGCCTGACCCTGGGCATCCAGACCCGCATCGACTCCCGCGCCCAGGCCCTGGCCGCCCGCGCCCACGTCGGCAACGTCTACATCAACCGCAACATGATCGGCGCGGTCGTCGGCGTGCAGCCCTTCGGCGGAGAGGCCTTAAGCGGCACCGGCCCCAAAGCGGGCGGCCCGCACTACCTGCTGCGCTTTTGCGCCGAGCAGACCCTGACGGTGAACACGACGGCTGCGGGGGGGAATGTGGCTTTGCTGGCGGGGTGAGGTGTGTTGCGGTGGGGTTCTAGCTACTACTAATTTGATAGCTGGCCCCGCAATGACTGGTTGGGCTGGCGGGGTATTTGAGGCTGAAAACAGACGACAAAACGCCTAAAAATTAATATGGAGGTTAAATTTCGGCGCTAGTTCAGCGGGTGGGGCTCGAAAATTAACTTGTATATTAATTTTCGGATCATTTTTAAGCATGAAAAGTGTCTCCAACCCAATCTGGCCGTGCGGGGCCAGCTTCTGAAAAAGGAGCGATTTCTAGAGCACAGCGGCCCCGGATACCGCGTCTATTGCTGGAAAGACGGCCTCACCGTCGTGGTGGCACTGGGCGGTGGCGACAAGTCCAGTCAAGACCGCGATATCGCCAAGGCACAGCACATGGTCACATTGTTGAAGGAGTAATTGGATGAACCCCACCGCCGCCGCACAACTCGGCATCAAACCC
Organism: Polaromonas sp.; assembly: GCA_046154065.1. Lineage (GTDB taxonomy): Bacteria > Pseudomonadota > Gammaproteobacteria > Burkholderiales > Burkholderiaceae_C > Polaromonas. The sequence continues at coordinate 3,954 of JBJXEI010000129.1, forward strand.
TTTGAAGCCGCCGACTACCTGCAGTCTGACGACGACTGCGCGCAGTACCTTCAGGCCTGCATGGACCAAGCACCCGAAGACGCCGCCCTTTTCACCAAAGCCGTCGGCGACATCGCGCGGGCACGCGGCATGATGCAGCTCGCCCGCGACACCGGTATCACCCGGGAAGGGCTGTACAAAGCATTGGGCGAACAAGGCAACCCCAGCTTTGCGACGGTTGTCAAAGTCATGCACGCACTGGGGCTGCAGTTCAACGTGGGGGCGCGGCAGGGGCAGGGGCGATTTTAATTGGTGGTGGCTGGGCTAATTGGAATCTGGTCATAACCGCCCGAACACCTCAACTTTCACTTGGCGGTGATGTTAGATTTCGCTTCATACCTAACTATTTGATTTCTAGTGTCTTAATCTATGGTGTAAATTTAACGTGAAATAAAAATTATATTCTTTGTAGAGTAGTGGCTTTGGTAAGTAATTCACTTAATCGATTTGCCCATCTAACGCTGTCTTCTTCGTTCCAAGTATCCTGAGGGTTATCTTTTAAGAATTGGGTAACAACTTTGAGTGAAGATTTTTCATATTTCTTTTTCTTATCTTTGAAGCTAAGCCCAACTTTCATTCCATTGTTTATTTTTTCGTCTAAAGGGATGATGTTTCCAATGTTCCCAATCCAAGGCAGTGTTGCGTTTGACTGGTCTCGGATATGTTCGAGGGATATGCTGTCAGTTTGAAGTTCATTTGTCTCATGAAGATAGTGTTCTATCTTCCTAAAGATGGTTTGAATGGTTTTCTTGTCTGTTTCATCTTGTCTTAGAAAGGTGAGCTTTTTAAGGGATGTAGATATTTTGTTAAGTGTGGGGGCCTTTTTTACCAGACTTGCATTAAGATTTGCTATTACTTGTTTGGCTTTGATTTTGTTTTTACCTGCTAAATGGAGATTCTTTGCTGATCGCGTGTAGGTGCCTTCTAAACCAGATGCACGTTCTTGGCAAAGATTCGAAAATGTAAAGTGAAACGCTTCTAGGTTTAGTATTGCACCGATGAATGGCCCTTGTGAAATCAATTTTCCCTCGCGCGCTTCAAGTAAAGCAAGTAAAAATGGTCGGACCTGGGTGACCTTGTACTGGTTTATTAGATTGAGGGCACGTCCCACTGCTTGCTCTTTTTGTATCGGCCAGTCGGAAGGTAATGGTGCGCCGATTTTTTTGTATAGCCGTGCTGCATTTTGCAACTCGATTAGAAATTCTCTTGCAGGAGCAATCCGATTTTCCTTTAGGAGCTCTTTGAAACTTTTGTATAAGCGATCGTTGGATGCAAAGGCGTATTTGGAATTCCAGTAATGTCTGAAAAATGTCTCCAAGTCCGAAAATGATGATATTTCTTTTCTGAGCTGATTCCAAATATCTTTGGCATTGTCGTTTGGATGGGTTTGTCCATAGTTCTTAAATATCCAGTTTTTAATGAGATCTACAGAGGTTAGGCTAAGGCCTCGGGCATTTAATGTTTCGAAAATTGTGTAGGCGTCATCCTCGCTTTTTGCAGTTACAAGGATGAACTTCAAATGATTTAGAACTTGCTCCCTTAGTGCTTTTATTGTTTCAATATCAGTATGTTCTTTTAGTTTGAAGGCAGCAATTTTTTTGCTAAATCGGCTGAAAGTGGATTGGAGTAGCAGTTCTTCTTCTGTCTCTGCTTTCTTCAGGCCTTCCGGTCTAATTGACTGCAGCTCATTCTGGAAAAAAGGTTTTGGTGTTTCATTTACAAGTTTGAAATATTCTTTCCCGTCGTTATCAGTCCCTTCGATTACGTTTTTGTATAGTGCCTGCGCTGCAGGGCTGTCGTTTAGCACGTTCAGCCTATCTACGATGCAACGTAGCAATATGGTTAAAGTAGTCAATCTTTGTTGGCCATCCACTATTAGATAGTCAGGCTTTGTATCTTCTCCAACAAGAACTATGCATCCAATGAAGTACTCATCATTTTCTATTGCTCCAGTTTTTGGCCTTATTTGTTGGACAATATCTTCCCAAAATTCGTCGACTTCTTCTTCTTTCCACGAGTACTCGCGTTGAAATCTGGGTACTAAGTATTTTTTATTGGGTGAAAATATTTCATTCACCGAGCGTGTTTCGGCATTCAATTCCATTTATTTATCTCCGGTTTTGATCGCTTCTGAATTTTAATGTTGCGTCCGTCCAAGAATTTACGCGCGGGCTTAGATTCATGGATAAAGTATTTGAAATGCTGATCTGCATTGCAAAAAATGGTCGTATTCGTTGTTTTACGCGGCAAACTGGCACCTTGCTAAGGCCCTCGTAGCTGTTGAAGCTGCGAATCTTCGAGAGTTCCATTTGAGCTGTTTCTAAACCAGCAACTCCGCATGCCAAATCACCCGCATGAAGGCCTCCAGCTTGTCGATGGGCAGGGCTTTGCAGAACAGCCAGCCCTGGTAGCAGTCGCAGCCGTGTTTGGCTAAAAAGGCGCGTTGTTCTTCGGTTTCCACGCCTTCGGCCACCACGCCCAGGCCCAGGCTTTGGGCCAGGCCGATGATGGTGCGGGCAATGGCGGCGTCGTTGGGGTCGGTCAGCACGTCTTTGACGAAGGCGC
>JBJXEI010000130.1:0-7444 GCA_046154065.1 Polaromonas sp.
GCGTCCGGGCTGGCAACCAGCAGGGCGCTGGTGATCTGTGCCACCGTGGCGTCCAGTGCCTCAGCGCTGACCACCTCGTGCACAAAGCCGATGCGCAACGCCTCGGCGGCATTGAAACGCTCGGCCGTTAAAAAGTAGCGGTGCGCAGCGCGGGTGCCCATGGCCCGGATCACATACGGGCTGATGGTGGCAGGGATCAGCCCCAGCTTGACTTCGCTGAGGCAGAAGTGCGCGGTGTCCACGCTGACCGCCACGTCACACACCGCCACCAGCCCCGTGCCCCCCGCGTACACATCGCCCTGAATGCGGGCCACCGTCGGTTTGGGGCAGGTGTGGATCACCCGCAGCATCTCGGCCAGTTGTGCGGCATCGTCCAGGTTTTCCGCGTGGGAATAGTCGGCAATGCGGCGCATCCAGTTCAGGTCTGCACCGGCGCAAAATGCCGGCCCGTTGGCCGCCAGCACAATGCATCGCACATCGGCCTGCTGGCCGAGCTGGGTGAAGGCCTGGGTCAGCTCGGCAATCACCTCTTCATTGAAGGCGTTGCGCACGTCCGGGCGGTTCAGGGTGACGGTGGCCAGGGCGTTTTCGACGCGGACGATCAGGTGGTTCATCAAAGGCTCATCGGGGGGTTGACGTGGGCACAGCCCCATCGGGTTGGACGGTAGCAACCGGCGGAGCAATCTCCTTGACCCACACCACGGAGTTGTTCACCGCGTAGAGCTTGCAGGGCCCCTGACCCTGTCTTTCGCACACCGCCAGGGCTCGTGCAGACGGGTCTGACGGGTCGCCGGGTACGATCGGCTTGTTGCCATTGGCATAGCTGAAGTGGCCCGTCGACGTCATCGCAAATGCCTTGGGCGTTGGCCGTGCCAAGAACTCGCGGTAGCGGGCGCGGCCCCTGTCGCCCAGATAAGGAATGGCGTCGACGTCATCAATGGCGGCAAACCCGGTGGCAATCAAGGGCACCACGGGCCGGGGCGCTGCTGGTGTGTCGGCCGTCAGGCTGGACGCTGCGGCGGACTGGGTTTTTCCCGCATTGGCCTGACCCACCGGCGGGTCCTTCGGCATTTTGGCGGCCAGCGACTGGCCCATGACGACCTTGATCATTTCAGGGTATTCATACGCCGCGCCCGACGAATGGTCCACCGCCGCACCGATCACCCCGCCGATCAGGATGTTGCCAAACATCGCGCCACGGGTGGACGATTCGGCCGACACCACACCCGCTGGCAAGGGGGCTTTGACACATTTGATTTCCATTGGTTTGTTGGACCGCACGATGGAGGTGTCTCCCGGTGACCTGATGCGCCACATGCCCTTGTCGTTCTGCAGGGCACAGTCGGCGTCGGCCACCGACTGGCCATCAGGCATTTGGGTCTGCACATACATTTTCTGCACATTGCCGCCCGTCACCGACGCGCACCCGGTGACCCCTAAGCCGAGCACCAACAAACTCACGGTTAAAACTGATCTCACAGCACCACTCCCATTTTTATTGTCATCCCCACCCCCCACAGAAGGTGTTTTTCCATTTTTTACCCCCGGCAGGCCGGTCTTTCACCAGCCCGTCGGAGCCCGACGCCCAAGACACTGGCCCGGGATGTGCATTGGCGTTGCACACCGCCCAGCCCCTGCCTGAACGACCGAACCGTAACATCTTCCTGGGGTGGTTTGACCGCGTGAAAGCCCGGGTCAATACCTTTTTGCGACTTCTTCCAGCATCACCTCCGTTGCGCCGCCGCCAATGCCCAACACCCGGGCGTCACGCCACAGCCGCTCGATCGGGGTTTCGCGGATGAAACCCATGCCGCCGTGGAACTGCTGGCAGGTTTGCAGCACCTCGTTGACCAGCTCGCCCGTCAGCGCCTTGAGCATCGACACCTCTTGAACAATGTCGTGCCCCTGGGTCACCGCCCAGGCACAGTGGTACATGAACTGCCGGGCCGCGCGGGTTTTGGCGTCCAGCATGGCGATGCGCTGGCGGATGGTTTGCTGGTCCCACAGGGTGGCGCCAAAGGCCTGACGGCTGCGCACGTGGTCCAGCGTCAGTTCAATCGCGCGGGTGCAGTGGCCCACCGCCATCGCACCCAGGGCGATGCGTTCGGTCTGGAAGTTTTTCATCACCGAGTAAAAGCCCTTGCCCTCCTCGCCCAGCAGCTTGTCGGCCGGGATGCGCACGTTGTCAAACACCAGCTCAGCCGTGTCAGACGACAGCCAGCCGGTTTTCTTCAGCGCCCGGCCCACGGTGAAGCCGGGGGTGCCTTTCTCGACGATGAACATCGACATGTCGTGCCGCGCGGGGCCTGTTTTGGCCGCCACAAAGTACACATTGGCGTGCACCCCGTTGGTGATGAACATCTTGGTGCCGTTGAGGACCCATTCATCGCCGTCACGACGGGCGGCGGTGCGCATGCCCGCCACGTCCGAGCCCGCGCCCGCCTCGCTGATCGCCACGGCGGTGATCAGCTCGCCCGACGTGACGCCGGGCAAATAACGCGCTTTTTGCGCAGCGGTACCCGCGTGCACCAGGTGCGGGCTGGCCATGTCGGTGTGGACCAGCACGGTGATGATGAAGCCGCCAAAGGTGGACTGCGACAGCGCCTCGGCAAACACCAGGTTGGTCAGCGCGTCGGCCTCGCCGCCGCCGTACTCGGTGCTGACCGTCAGCCCCAGCAGGCCAGCGCGCCCCATGCGGCGCAGCACGTCACGCGGCACCATGCCGGTGTCTTCCCAGGCGGCAGCGTGGGGCTCCACCTCACGGCTGATGAAACGGGCGACCTGCTCGCGCAGTTGGTTGTGTTCGGGGGTGGTGTAGATGTTGTTCATCGGGGGTTTACATGCGGAACACGCCGAACTTGGTCTCGGGAATCGGCTGGTTGCGGGCGGCTGACAAGCCCAGCGCCAGCACCCGCCGGGTGTCAGCCGGGTCAATCACGCCGTCGTCCCACAGCCGGGCGCTGGAGTAGTAGGGGTGCGACTGCTCGGCGAACTGGTCCAGTACCGGCTGCTTGAAGGCGGCTTCTTCGTCGGCGCTCCAGCTGCCGCCCCGCGCCTCGATGCCGTCGCGCTTCACGGTAGCCAGCACCCCGGCCGCCTGCGGGCCGCCCATCACACAAATCCGCGCGTTGGGCCACATCCACAAAAACCGTGGTGAAAACGCCCGTCCGCACATGCCGTAATTGCCCGCGCCGTAGCTGCCGCCAATGATGACGGTGAACTTGGGCACACGGGCGGTGGACACGGCCGTGACCATCTTGGCGCCGTTGCGCGCAATGCCTTCGGCCTCCACCTTGCGGCCCACCATGAAGCCGGTGATGTTCTGCAAAAACACCAGCGGGATCTTGCGCTGGCAGCACAGCTCGATGAAGTGGGTGGCCTTGAGCGAGGACTCGCTGTACAGAATGCCGTTGTTGGCAATGATGCCGACCGGCATGCCCTCGATGTGGGCAAAACCGCAGATCAGCGTGGTGCCGTAGCGCGCCTTGAACTCGTCCAGCTCGCTGCCGTCCACGATGCGGGCGATGATTTCACGCACATCAAACGGTTTGCGGGTGTCCGTCGGGATCACCCCGTAGATTTCTTCTGCTGCATATTTAGGAGCAGACCCGGCAAGCAAACCGCAGGCTGCGGGCTTGTGGGCATTCAAATGCTTGACCGCCGCACGCGCCAGACCCAGCGCGTGCAGGTCGTTGTTGGCCAGGTGGTCCGCCACACCCGACAAGCGCGTGTGCACGTCACCGCCGCCCAGGTCTTCCGCGCTGACCACCTCGCCCGTGGCGGCTTTGACCAGCGGTGGCCCGGCCAGAAAGATGGTGCCCTGGTTTTTGACAATGATGCTTTCGTCGCTCATGGCCGGCATGTAGGCCCCGCCCGCCGTGCAGCTGCCCATGACCACGGCGATCTGGCCAATGCCCTCGGCGCTCATGTTGGCCTGGTTGAAGAAGATGCGGCCGAAGTGGTCGCGGTCGGGGAACACGTCGTCCTGGTTGGGCAGGTTGGCACCGCCCGAATCGACCAGGTAGATGCAGGGCAGGCGGTTTTGCTGCGCGATTTCTTGCGCGCGCAGGTGTTTTTTCACCGTCATCGGGTAGTAGGTGCCGCCTTTGACGGTGGCGTCGTTGCACACAATCATGCAGTCCACCCCACTGACCCGGCCAATGCCGGTGATGACGCCCGCGCACGGCGCAGCGTTGTCATACAGGCCGTAGGCTGCCAGCGGCGACAGCTCCAGAAACGGCGTGCCCGGGTCCAGCAGCATTTGCACCCGCTCCCGCGGCGGCAGCTTGCCCCGTGCGATGTGTTTGGCCCGCGCCACCTCGCCCCCGCCCGCTGCGGATTTGGCCACCTGCACCCGCAGGTCGTCCACCAGCGCCTGCATGGCGGCCGCGTTGGCCTGAAAGTCGGCAGAGCGGGCGTTGAGTTGGGTTTCCAGAGCGGGCATGGGGTCCTCGGTGCGGTGTAGGTGCGGTGCAGGTGAATTTTTCACCATCGACCAGATCCCCAAGCTTAAGGAAAACCCGGCGCATGCATCCCGACAATCAGGTTGCAAATCATGCCAACTTGATGAAGACTTGGGCCATGCCCAGACCGCCGTCGAAACACCTGCCCGCTGCCGCCACCCCCATGGCCTTTGCCAGAAGCGTGGTGGCCGCCTACACCAGGGTGGGTCAAGACCCGCAAGCCGCGCTGGCGCTGGCACAGATCACGCCACAACAGCTGGCTGAACCTGCAGGCCACATCACCGCCCGGCAGATGGAGGTGTTGTCCGGCGCGGCGATGCAGGCACTGAACGACGAAGCGCTGGGCGCCTTCACCCGCGCGCTGCCCTGGGGCAGCTACGGCATGCTGGCGCGCGCGTCCATCACCTCCCCCCACCTTGGCATGGCGCTCAAGCGCTGGTGCCGCCACCACGCGCTGCTGACAGCCGACATCACCTTGCGTGTGGTCACGTCGGGCGACACGGCGGCCATCACCATCACCGAGCAGCAACCCGGCCGCAGCCAGGAGTTTGGCCTGGTCCACGTGCTGCGCAACATCCACGGCCTGGCCTGCTGGTATGTGGATTCCCGCATTGCGTTGCAGGGCGCGCGCTTTCCCTTTGCCGCCCCGCCCCACCTGGATGCCTACGCCCTGCTGTTCCCCGGCCCGCTGCAGTTCAACGCCCCCCAGGCGGAGCTGCGGTTTGACGCCCGCTACCTCACCCTGCCCCTGCGCCGCGACGAAAAAGCCCTGCAAACCATGCTGCAGCGCGCCCTGCCCCTGACGGTGCTGCAATACCGAAGTGACCGACGCGACCGGCTGCTGGCCCAGCAAGTCCGGCAAGTCCTGGCCAACCCGGCCGTCACCTCACACACCGCCGACACCCTGGCCGCCACCCTCAACCTGTCCCCCCGCTCCCTGCACCGCCAGCTGCAGGAAGAAGGCGTGTCGCTGCAGCAGCTCAAGGACGACGTGCGCAGCGACAAGGCGCGTGACCTGCTGCTGCGCACCGCCAAACCCATCAAACAGGTGGCCGCCGCCGCAGGGTTTCGCAATGAAAAGAGCTTCAGCCGTGCGTTTCAGGGCTGGACAGGGGTGGCCCCCGGGGTGTTTCGGGCAAGCGCAGGGGCCAAGTGATCAAGAGGCCACGCGTTCAAGCATGAGGGGCCGCATGGCAGGGACATCCGTCAGGTTCTGGATTGCTACAAATTCAATAGCAGCTCCGGCATGTAAATCAATGGCAACCGCCTGATTCGACCCTGAAAATGACTTTTTTAGTCCTCCAGCCACCCCAAAACGCTCCCAAACGCCTTTTCACTGCCTCCAAACCCTCAAAAGCCTCAAAATTTAACCTGCAAGTTAAATTTCAACCCTCAGATACCTCTCAGGCACCTGCGCGCTTTACAAGCCGAAAATACGCCCCTGTCAACCCAACACGCCCGCCGAGCGCTGTTTGTGAAACCTGAATAAAAAAAGCCCCCTTTTGATTCCCCGGCCACTGGCGCTTCACACGCAGCCAGTCTGCGCCACCCACCCCCGACCGCACCTTGTCCAAACTCCCCAGCCCCATCGTTCCCGCCTCTTATCCTGATGTTTTACAGGGCCCCCACCTGCCCGAGCTGATCCGCACGGAAGTGCTGGCGGACCTGCTGGAAGCGACGGCGGCGCGCCTGCCGGACCAGGTGGCGCTGGTGTTTGGCGACCAACAGCTGACGTACCACGCGCTGAACGCCAAGGCAGACCAGGCCGCTTCAGCCCTGATCGCGTCGGGCGTGCGCCCCGGCCACATCGTCGGGCTGTGGCTGCCGCGCGGCATCGACCTGCTGGTGATGCAGGCGGGCATTGCCAAGGCGGGGGCGGCCTGGCTGCCGTTTGATGCGGACACGCCGACCGACCGCATCGCGGTGTGCCTGGACGATGCCCAGGCCGTTGGGCTGGTGACCTGTGCTGCTTTTTCGACCCGGGTGGCTGACCGTCAAGTCTGGACGGCCGAGGCGCTGCAACTGCCAACATCACCCGTCTCGCGCCGCACCGGGGTGCTGCCCTCGCACCCGGCGTATGTGATCTACACGTCCGGCTCCACCGGCAAACCCAAGGGCATCGAAATCAGCCAGGGCAGCATTTGCCACTTTTTGCGCAGTGAAAACACGCAGCTGCAGATCACTGAAGCCGACCGGGTCTACCAGGGGTTTTCGGTGGCGTTTGACATGTCGTTCGAGGAAATCTGGATCAGCTACCTGGCCGGGGCCACGCTCTGGCTGGCGCCGAAAGAAGTCGCCTCCGACCCGGAAGCGCTGCCGCTGGCGTTGGTGGCGAATCACATCACCGTGCTGCACGCCGTGCCCACGCTGCTGGCGCTGTTCACGCAGGACGTGCCCGGGCTGCGGCTCATCAACCTGGGTGGCGAGATGTGCCCCCAGTCGCTGGTGGCGCGCTGGGCGCGGCCGGGGCGGCGCGTCTTCAACACCTACGGGCCGACCGAGGCCACGGTGTCCGCCAGCCTGGCCGAGCTGCACGCGGGCGAGGTGGTGACCATTGGCAAGCCGCTGCCCAACTACGGGCTGCTCATCATCCACCCGGACACGGCGCAGGGCCTGGTGCTGCTGCCGCGCGGTGAAGTCGGTGAGCTGTGCATCACCGGGCCTGGCGTGGCGGCGGGCTACCTGGGCCGGCCTGAGCTGACGGCTGACAAATTCCTGCCCAACCCGTGGGCGCAGACCGCGCATGACGCCCGCCTGTACCGCACCGGCGACCTGGCGCGCATTGACGCCGACGGCTGCGTTCAGTGCCTGGGCCGCACCGACGACCAGGTGAAGATTCGCGGGTTTCGGGTCGAGCTGGGCGAGATTGAAGCCGTGCTGGCCGCGCAGCCCGGCGTGGGCACGGTGGCCGTCATCCTGCGGCAAGAAAGTGGGCTGGACCAGCTGATCGCCTTCATCGTGTTTGACGGCCCGGCCCGGCC
>JBJXEI010000131.1:0-11534 GCA_046154065.1 Polaromonas sp.
TCAACGCGGGGGAGCGCGCGCCGTACTTGCGCATGATCTCGCCCAGCGCGCCAGCGTCGGGGCTGGCGTTGTGCCACAGGGTGAGCGTGTGGCCGTCGTCGTCCAGCAGCAGGCCGTGGCTGCGGGCGAAGGCGTAGGGGAGTGGGTAGCGTTGAGCCATGGCGTGACGCGGTGGGCTTACGGGGCTACCGGGGACGGGGTGATGGGCAACGCGGGCCGTGGATAAATCGACGGAGCGACCAGCGGCGGGGGCACCTTGGGCAAGGTGTTAGACATTTCAGGCGACCGCAAGGGTGGCATCACCGCACCGCCTTCTACCGGTAGCGAGCCACTGGACGTGGACTGGCTGTCTTTTTGTACCGCACGCATTGCCTCATAGCGGTCCAGCGACAGGCTGTCGCTCGACGCGCCGTCCCGAATCACCACGGGCCGCAAAAACACCATCAAATTGGTTTTGCTGCGGGTGCGTGCTTCGGCCTTGAATAAGTTACCCAACACGGGAAGGTTGCTCAAACCCGGTACCTTGTCCTGATTGCCCGAATAACTGTCTTGCAGCAGGCCGCCCAGCACCACAATCGCGCCATCATTGACCACCACATTGGACTCAATCGAGCGTTTGTTGGTGATCAGGCCAGTGACCGAGTTGCGCGACGCGGGGTCCACCGAGCTGCTTTCCTGAAAGATCTGCAACTTGACCTGGCCGTCCTCGCTGATTTGCGGCTTGACCCGCAGCGTCAGGCCGACGTCCTTGCGCTCGACCGTCTGGAAGGGATTGACCGAGCCGTTGTTGCTGCCGGTGTTGGTGAAGGAGCCAGTGACAAACGGCACGTTCTGGCCAATCACGATGCGCGCTTCCTCGTTGTCCAGCGTCAGCAGATTGGGTGTGGACAGGATGTTACCGTCGCCGCTGGTTTCAATGAAGCGGGCCAAAAACCCCAGCACGGACTGCCCGTTGCGCTGCGCAACGCCGGCGAAGTTGAAGCCTGTGGACGCGGTCGGTGTCCCCGCCGCGATGCTGGAAGCCACGGTAAAAATATTGGCGCCGCCGGTGGCAAAGTTGGTACCCGCTACCGCCCCAGTGCCCAGCAGGGTTTGAAACTGCACGCCAAACTCGGCAGCCTTGTCGGTGTTGACCTCGGCAATCAGGCTTTCAATGAAGACCTGCGCGCGGCGGGAATCGAGCTTGTCAATCACGGCGCGCAGCTGGCGGTACTGGGGCTCTGGCGCGGTGATGATGAGGGAGTTGGTCGCCGGGTCGGCCTGGATTTGCCCGCCGGTGGACGGCTGGTTGTTGGCCAGGCTGCCAGTGGCGGCGGCGCTGACACCGCCCACGCCGCCAGCACTGCCGCTTGAACTGGTCGACGCTGAAGGGCTTGACGCGCTGCTGCCGCCTGACGCCCCCGACACACTGCCCGCGGCAATGGCGGCCCGCAGCGTGGCGGCCAGCTTGGTGGAGTCGGCATTTTTCAGGTAGACCACATAAATGTTGCCCGTGGCCGCTGACGGGCTGGCCGAACCGGCGGCACCGATGGCGGACGCCTGGTCCAGCTTTTCAACCAGCGTGCGCACCAGCGACAGGCGAGCCGGGTTGGCGGCCCGCAGGATCAGCGAGTTGCTGCGCGGCTCGGCCACCAGCGTGGTTTTAAACGATGTGTCGCTCTGGCCCACCGCCGCACCGGCGGCGCCACCGGACTCGATCAGCCGGTTGACCAGCGGGGCCAGGTCAGTGGCAATGGCGTGCTGCAGGCGAATGATCTCGACGCCGGTGGCATTGACCACGTCCAGCGCAGCAATGATGGTGCCCATGCGCTGCAGGTTGTCGGCGTAGTCGGTGATGATGAGCGAGTTGTTGCCAGGGTTGACGTTGATGGTGTTGTTCGGGCTGATCAGGGGCCGCAGCACCGGCACCAAGTTGTTGGCGGTTTCATAGTTCAGGCGAAAGATCTGCGTGATGATCTGGCCGCTGGGCGCAGGTCGGGTGTTGGCAAACACCGCGCCGCTTTGCAGCTTGGCGTCGGCCTCCGGCACCACCAGGTACAGCCCCGACGACTCCACCAGCGCAAACCCCTGCGTGCGCAGCTGGGTTGAAAACTGGCGCAGCGCCAGCGCGGGCGAGACAGCCGTTGCGGTGACCAGGGTCATCGTGCCCTTGACGCGGGGGTCCACCACCACGTTTTTACCGGTGATGACGGCAATCGTGCGCGCCACGGCGTCGATGTCGGCGTTGTTGAAGTTCAGCGTGACCGGGCCACCGGGCCGCGAGGCAGCCGCCGGGCCGGTGGTTTGCACCGTGGTGGTGGTCGTCGTGGTGGTTTGTGGCAGCGCTGGGGGCACACCGGGCACGTTTTGAGCATGCAATGGGCCACTAGCCAAGGCGATCATTGCCAGTACAGCTACTGAAATAATAGCAAACCTGAGGCCCTCCAGTCGCGCAGGACCCGACGGGTTGAGCAGGGCCAAAGAGAAGTCGGAGACGGATGAGGTCTGGCGGGTGGTCATGGATTAGCCCAGGGTAATGATGGAGCGCGCACCGTTGCGACGGCCAATGATATTCAGCAAATTGGCCAGTGCGGCCTCATGTTCAGGGGCGGCACTGGCCTCCCCTTCAAAACGCAGGCGCGGGCCGACCCAGCGGCCAGTGCCACTGAGTTGCAAGCTGCCTTCGATGGTGGCGAGTTCGAGCAGGGGTGTCTCGCCGCCCGTCAGGGTCACGCGGTAGCTGCCCATGGGCTTGAGGGTGGACAGCCGGGACGACATGCCCAGCGCTTGCAGCTCGGTGCGGCCGCCCAGCACCATGCGCCCCTCAAACCAGGCCAGCGTGACGCCTTGCGTCACCAGCTGCAAATTGCCGTCGGCCTGCACGGTGTTCCAGGGGGTACCCAGCCCTGCCAACAGACCGGCCGGCCACTGGGAACTGGCATCGCTGAGCTGAACCGACACGCCGCGCAAACTGGGGGAAACGCGTGCCTGCAAAGGCACTGTGGTGCAGCAGTCAGCGCTGACCTGCACCCCAAAACCGCCCCACGCGGGCCGCAGTTGCCAGCCGACCCGGCCGGGCAGCGCCGCCCGGTCGCGGCTACCCGCGCCCCCCGACAGCACGAGCCGGGCCGAACCCGTCCACGCCGTGCCGCGAGCGCCCTCCAGCTGCACCTGCCCGCCCGTGGCACTGGCCACCGCGCTGGCCAACCAGGCGGCAGGCGCAAACCAGATCAGCGTGACAAGCAGCCCCAACAACGCGCCCAGGGTGGCCCAGCCCCACGGCGCAGACGGCGCAGCATGGCGGGCAGCAAGAGAAGAAGCCTGACGGCGCATCATGAATTCAAACAACCGGGGGTGGGCGGGCTACTGGGGCGGCAGGCTGAGCACCAGCGAGCCGCTCCACAAAGGCACGGCGTCGTCGGCCACAGCCGTGCTGACCGCTGCGGCGGCACCGGGCGCAGCCGCAGGGACCGGTGCAGCGGCGGTGCGGGTCAGCCGCGCCTCGCTGGGCAGGGCTCGGGCATTGACGCGGGCCTGGGCCAGCCACTGCGCCAGGGCGTCGGCCGAGGTGCCACGCAGCGTGACGGTGGCCCGGTCCCCGACCACATTGAGTTGCGCCGTGGCGCCCAGCCCCTGCTTGACAGAGGACTCCAGGGCGCGCAGAGCGTCACTGTGGTTAACGCCGGGTTGTGACTGCAACGCCTGCGCCTGAACCTGCAGGCTCTGCATGGTTTGCAGTTGGGCGTCGAGCGTGCGCCGCTGGGCCTCGGCGTTCTGCAGGGTTTTCAAGGCAGGCGCCATGGCCACCCACCACAACACGGCCAGCAGCACCACGGCGGCCGCACCGCTAACCAGCGTTTGCTCACGTGGGGCCAGCGCGGCCCAGCGGGCGCGGGCGGGTGCCAAGGCCGCAGCCAAAGACGATGCGGGGCGGCTCATGGGCTGTCCTTGGCGGTGGGTTGCAGGGCCTGCATGATGAGCATGTCCGACTCCAGATGCAGCAGATACCCCTGACTCTTCAGGGGTGCCGCCAGGGTGGCCAGGTCGGCCGCTTCCAGACTCAGGCCTTTGAGCCGAACTTCACCGGCGGCAAATTCAATCGCGCTGACTTTCTGACTCATCGCTGCGGGCGGCAGCACGGCCCCCAGTGCGGCCAGCATGGCCTCCAGGTCGCGGCCCGAACTGGCGCCCGTGGACTGCCGAAGCACGGCCACCTGGCGCTCCATTTGCAGCGGTGCATCGACGACCACCTTGACCTGCGGGAACGTGGTGGTCAAGGCCGTTTCAATCGCGGCGCGCTGCGCTTTCAGGGCTGACTGCTCCTTCCAGGCCCAGGCATTGAGCCCGACCAGATGCGCCAGCAGCACCACCACCAGGCCCCAGCGCGCGGGCTTCCAGGCAGACGACTGCCACAGGTCACGCCCAACACCCGACAGGCGCTTGACGGTGCGGGAACGCCCGGTGGAGGACATGTCGAACTGAGCCAGATCCCAGGGGGAGCGGGCCGCGTCCAGCCAGCGCTGCGGCCGCGTGAGCAGGCTGACCTTGCGCTGGATCAGGTGCTCGGCCAGTGCCACGTGAGCGGGCTCGGCAAACACCGCAACTTCGTCCTGCGCGGCGTCGTCCCCAGACAGATTCGATGCATTGTTGAGTGTTGAGGCCGACAACAAGGTCAAGGCGGCCACCGACAACGGCAAACATTTCAAGCCACCAGCCACCTCGCCCGTGGCGACCAACTGAGGGGCATCCTCAGACCCCATCACATGCAGCTGGAGCGGGCCCGCATCGGGTGAAAACTCGGGCACCACGCGGGACACCGGGCGGCCTGCGGCTTCAAGCGCCTGCAGATGGGTGCGCAGCCAGCGCTTGTCGCAGGCAGCGACCCACACCGATGAACCCGCTGCAGCACCGGGGGCCACGGCAAGGTGCAGTTGGTCGGGCTCGTCCAGCAGCCGGTCTTCAAGCAGGCTGTCCAGCACCACCCGCACGCGGGGTGAGGCCATGGCCACACCCTTGGGGATGTCCACCCGGTGCCAAGACAACATGGCGGCGGGCACCACCGCCACGGTTTCCCCACCGCGTGCCGCAGCGGGCAGCAACCCGGGTGGCGCACTGGAATGGACGGTGACGGCACGGCCATCGCTGGTCACCACATAGTCGTAGCTGGGCGCTGTGCCAGGCAAAGCGCCAGGGACCAGGGCGGGTAGACAGATGATCAGTGTGCTCATGGACTCGATTCTTGGCGCATTGTAGGGTAGCGTTTTGACTGCAGCGTGGCCTGCTGGGTCCTGATTTCAGGGGCGTGCGGCGCTGGCAGCGGACACCAGGACGACGCCTCGGTCACGCCAGAGCGTGCGCACGGTCAGGCCGGTACGCTGCACGACGGAACGCTCTTGCACCACGGTTTGGTCCACGCGCAGCTGGCCCTGCACTTCAAAAAAACTGGTCGCTACCGCATGCTGCGCCAGCGCAATTTGCACGTTCGGGTCGCTCACCAAGCGAATGGCCTCCGCCACTGTGCGGAAATGGCTGCGGGCACGCGCAGTCACCAGCTTTTGGGCGTCTGCCATTTCCATGCCGGGTGTGGCGGCGTGGATGACCTCGGCACTGGCGGTGTTCAGGTTGATGGCGGTGCGCGCAGGCAGCAGCGTGATGTAAGGGCGCAGCAGCGCAAGCGCAGCCGGGTCCAGGCCCAGCCAAACGAGTTGGTCCACCCGCTGCGGCATGAGCGGGGCCGTGGGGGAAGGTGGCGGTGCCGCTGGCGTGGGCACGCCAGCCGTGGTGCTGGGCACCGCCACCGGGTTGGCGCTGCGTGAAGCCTCCAGCAGCTGGGTGGCCAGGTCCGTCAGTTGGGACGCCTGCAAGCCCAGCGACTCGAACAACCGGCCAAAAGCGAGCAGCGAGGTTTCGGACACGGTGTTGCCGT
Organism: Polaromonas sp.; assembly: GCA_046154065.1. Taxonomy (GTDB): domain Bacteria; phylum Pseudomonadota; class Gammaproteobacteria; order Burkholderiales; family Burkholderiaceae_C; genus Polaromonas. Next base: position 5,906 of record JBJXEI010000131.1, read on the forward strand.
CAATCAGATTGGTCACGTTCATGCGGCTTTGCAGGTCGGTGATCTGGCCGGACAAAAAGGCCTCCAGCTCGGCGCTGGACTCCGACGCACTGGAGCTGCTGTCCACCGCCAGAAAACTCGACAGCCGGGCTTCATTGAGGGGCACGGCCCAAGGCTCGGCCAGGTGGTCGGCCTGGGCGTTGCGCCCGTCTTCTCGCAGAATCAGGCGGGCCCAATCCAGGGAGCCCGTCAAAATCCACGATGCCTGGACCCGTCCGCGCTCGGCGGACTCGACCTCGATGCCGCGAAACTGCTGCCACAGTGCAGCTGCGGCGAAGGTGGCCACCAGTGTGACGGTCAACATCGCCGCCAGCAGCGCCGCACCGCGCTGGCGTGTCACGTGAACACCGGCAGCCCTCATCGCGGGGCCACCCAGTCCATCGTCAGCTTGCCGGTGATGGCCTGGCCCGTCGGCAAGGTCAGCACCAAGCGGACACCATCTGGAATCGCGGTGCTGGCCGCGCCGGTGGTGACGCCGACCACAGCGCCAACATTGGCAGCAGACGGCACCGCCGTCCCGGCACTGGACAACGGATTGCTCCACGCACCACCTCGGTAGTAAAAAATCTGCCAGTCTTCCAGCGGCGACACCAGCACTTCACGGGTGCGGTCTGCCGCATTCGAGTTTTGCGCCCAGACGCTGGCGCGCTCCCAGGCCTCATTCCAGCTGCCTGCGGTGCGCACCACTGGCGACTGCCAGCGCAACCACTGTCCGGCACCCTCGTTGCGGCGCGTCCAGGCCACCACCTGCAGGCCCTCGCCGGACGTGGCAGTGCGCCGTGTCAGGCGCAACACTCGTCCATCCCAGTCCAGCGGGGTGATGTTGGGGGTGGGAGCCAGCAGGTCCAGGTCCAGCTTCCATTGAGCCAGCCCGGCCTGCAGCGTCAGCACCTCGTCGGCCCGCTGGCTGGTCTGCGTTTGCGTGCGCGCCATGCCGTCCAGCCCGCGCCAGCTCAACACGGCCATCAAGGCCATGATGGAAATGGCCACCAACAGCTCAATCAGGGTGAAGCCGCTGCTGGCTCGGCTAGCCGGTCGCAAACGCATGCTCAGTATCTCGTCACAACAGTGGACAAGCGCAGAACGGACACCGCACCGTCATTGACGCGTGCGTCGACGCGTCGAAACTCGGGGTTGGGTGTCGGGCGCACCGACAGCGTGACCTGCAGCAGGCGCCCGGCCTGTTCGCAATCGGTAGTGGTGTCGCCCACATCAGGCATCTGGCGGAGCAGCCGCGTTTTAACCAATTCGTTTTCAGCACACAGGTGTGCCAGCAACACGTCGGACTGACGTAGCGCATTGGTGGTCAGCGCGCTGGTGGCTTGCAGCCCGGCCAGCAAGGCAATCGCCACAATGGCCAGCGCCACCAACACTTCAATCAGGGTAAAACCCATCGCACCTTGTTTCATGGCAGGACCAAGGCGAAAGGCCGCAGGCCGTCAGTGCCAATGCGCAAAGTGCGGCTGGCCTGCCCGTCGCCCAATGCAGGGCTGAACAAGTCCACCGTCTGGGCCCCGACGATGGGTTCGGGGCCGAGCTGCACGGCCAAAGCCGGGGCCGCGTTGTTCGCCGTAGTTTGCCCGCTGCGAATGCTCGCAGTCGTGCCGGGGGAGAGCCATCGGTCGGGCAAGGTGCCGTTGGGCAGCCCCTCAAAACGGAACCCGTCAGCCGTCGTGCGCCAGTAAACACCCAAGCCGCTGGCGCGGGACTGCGCTCGCGCCGACTCAAACAGCACCGCCAGACGCTGTGCTTCGCGCTCCAGGGATGTTTGTGCGTTGTCACGCATGGCCAAACTCACACCCGCAGTGGCCATGGCCATGATGGCCACCACCACCAGCAATTCGAGCAGGGTAAAGCCCTGGCTACAGCGCTGCGGGTGGTAAGACATCAACGCGGCTGCCGCTTGCGGTCGTTACTGCCAGCTGCCAATGTCCGCATTTTTCCCTTCGCCACCCGCTTGTCCGTCAGCGCCCAACGACATCACATCGGTTTCACCCTTCACGCCGGGATTCAGGTACTGATAGGGACGGCCCCACGGATCGTTCGGCAATTTTTCCAGATAGGGTTTCCAGTTGGCAGGGATCGGGCCGCTGGTGGGTTTGGCAATGAGCGCCTGCAGGCCCTGCTCGCCCGTGGGCAGACGCTGGTTGTCCAGCTTGTACAGCCGCAAGGCCTGCACCAGGTTATTAACGTCGGTTTTGGCGGCCATCACACGCGCATCGTCGGCGCGGTCCAGTACGTTGGGCACGATCAAGGCGGCAAGAACGCCAATGATGACCAGCACCACCATCAATTCAATCAGGGTGAAGCCTTTGTGCAAGGCTTGCAGACTGCGACCAGTGAGTTTTTTCACAGAAATCATGGTTAGGTGTAGTGGAAAGTTGAGAAGCAAGTAAAGCCTTGCAGCATCGGTAAGGGGTCGAACGACCAGCGGATACACAGCACGGTGGCGAAGCGGTGCTCCTTGTAGAGTCGACCACCCGATCCATCATAATCATTGTATGGCGACACTTTCACGCGGCAATTCACGGGGCTCGACCCCACAAGCCAAGTTGGCAAAAGCAAGCATCTCAGCCGCCACACTGCTGGTGTGGGCGCTGGCGGTGGGAAGTGCGCTTTATTGGGGTCTGCGGCTGACAGCCGCCAGAGACATGAGTGCCACGCCACCCCAGCCGATACAGCAAACCGCTGCCGACTCAACAGCTGTCGCTCGGCTGCTGGGCGCACGCGCACCCAGCCCTGTTGCGCAGGCCAGTTTAGCCAGCCGCTTCAGCCTTCAGGGTGTGGTGGGCGGCGGGCCCGGCGGCGGTGCCGCGCTGATTTCAATTGACGGCAAACCGGCCAAGGCAGTTCCTGTAGGGGCCACCGTGGAAGAAGGCCTCATTTTGAAGTCCACCAGCGCACGCGCCGTCACGCTGGCCGAATCGCGCAGCAGCCCCGCGCTGCTGACGCTGGAAATGCCACTGCTTCGCTGAACTGGGCAGCAGACCCATGCAGGGTCTGCGCCGCCGTCGGTTCAGACCTTTTCGAGCAGCAAATTCACTCGGCGCACATAAGCGGCCGGGTCGGCGGGCATGCCGCCTTCGGCCAGCAAGGCCTGGTCAAACAGAATGTGGGCCAGGTCGTCAAAGTTGGCACTTGCCTCCAGTTTTTGCACCAACGCATGCTGGGCATTGACTTCCAAAATCGGCTTGACTTCAGGGGCTACCTGCCCAGCTTGCTTGAGCATGCGCGCCAGCTGGGTGGACATGTCGCCGTCCTGCACCACGAGGCAAGCGGGCGAATCCACCAACCGCGTGGTGGCGCGGACGTCCTTGACCAGGTCGCCCAGCGCAGCCTTGATCCTGTCGAGCACCGGTTTAAACTGGGTTTGCGCTTCTTCAGCAGCCTTCTTTTCGTCTTCGTCCTGCAGCTTGCCCAGATCCACGGCGCCCTTGGCCACCGACTGCAACGGCGTGCCGTCAAAGTCGTGCAGGTAGTTCAGCGCCCACTCGTCCACGCGGTCCGTCATCAGCAGCACTTCAATGCCTTTTTTACGGAAAATCTCCAATTGCGGGCTGTTCTTGGCAGCGGCTAGCGTGTCGGCCGTGATGTAGTAAATCGCGTCCTGGCCGTCCTTCATGCGGGCCTTGTAGTCAGCAAAACTTACCGTGGTGGTGTCGGTGGTCGAGCTGGCGTAGCGCAGCAGCTTGGCCAAGCGGTCGCGGTTGGCAAAATCTTCGCCCAAGCCCTCTTTGAGCACCGCGCCAAACTCGGCATAGAACTGGCCATACTTGCCAGCCTGCGCCTTGTCTTCGTCGCTGACCACATCGGTCACGCCATCAGCGGACGCGGCCGGCAAGTCGTTGTGCTTGGCCAGGTCTTCCAGCATGCCCAACACGCGTTTGGTGCAACCCTCACGGATGGCCTTGACGGCGCGACTTTCCTGCAGCAGTTCGCGCGACACGTTCAGCGGCAGGTCGCTCGAATCCACGACACCCTTGACGAAGCGCAGGTAGGTCGGCATCAGCGCCTGAGCGTCGTCCATGATGAAGACACGTTTTACATAGAGCTTCACGCCAGCCGCTTTGTCACGGTTGAACATGTCCATCGGCGCTTTGCTCGGGATGAACAGCAACTGCGTGTACTCGGTTGAGCCCTCCACCCGGTTGTGCGTGGTGGCCAATGGCGCTTCGCTGTCGTAGCTGATTTGTTTGTAAAACTCGTCGTACTGATCTTGCGTGATGTCTTTTTTGGCCCGCGTCCACAGCGCAGCGGCCTGATTCACGGTTTCCCATTCACCGGTGGCCACCATCTCCCCGGGCTGGTCGTTTTCGCCTTCTTTCCACTCTTCCGTGGCCATCAGGATCGGCAGCGAAATGTGGTCTGAGTATTTGTTGATGATGCTTTTGAGCTTGTAGGCGTTCAGGTATTCCTGCGCCTCGTCTTTCAAATGCAGCGTGATGCTGGTGCCGCGCTCAGCGCGCTCAATGTCCGCCACCTCGAACTCACCGGTGCCGTCGCTGGACCAGCGCACGCCCTGCGGCGTCGCCAGGCCCGCACGGCGGCTTTCCACCGTGATGCGGTCTGCCACGATGAAACCTGAATAAAAACCCACGCCAAATTGACCAATCAACTGTGCGTCGTTCTTCTGGTCGCCCGACAGCTTGGCCATGAAGTCACGTGTACCGCTTTTGGCAATCGTGCCCAGGTTGTCAATGGCTTCCTGCTGCGACAGGCCGATGCCGTTGTCCGTGATGGTCAGTGTTTTGGCGGCTTTGTCAAAACTCACTTTGACCTTGAGCTCGGCGTCGGTCTCGTACAAGGCGGCGTCATTCAATGCCTCAAAGCGCAGTTTGTCGCAGGCGTCCGACGCATTGGACACCAGCTCACGCAGGAAAATTTCAGGGTTGGAGTAGAGCGAATGCGTGACAAGTTTGAGCAGCTGGGCAACTTCCGCCTGAAATGACAAGGTCTGTTTTTGCATGGAAAGAGTTTCTTGTTAAAAAATTGTCGACTTGTAATAAAAATATTACAAATAGGGGGTTTCATCGGTATTTGTGTCGGCTGATCGCTGAACTTACATCCAGTTCAACGCGGTGAGACAGCAAGCAAATCTGCCCAAGATCAATAAATTCAAGGGTTTAGCGTGATAAATTCCGTGTTTACGTGAGCATCGTCTTGAAAAAGCCTTCCAGATTCAGTTAAGACTACTTACAGTTCAAATACACATGAATGAGGGCAGTACATCCCCAATTTAACGGACGTGGAACAGACATGGTCATGAAGAAACACATTTTAGTAATCGCTTTGTCATTGGTCAGCTTGGCCCCTGTCGTGGCACATGCCGAATCGAACTTCGTGGCTGGTGCGGGAACAGCTGCTGCCCGGCTTGATCTGCGGGTCATTCTTCCCCGCGTGCTGTTTTTGGGCGTAGGCACCGGTGCGGCAGGCAGCGTTGCAAACGCCACGGTTGACGCGCTGATCTTTGACTACACCACCAACGGCGGCGCCATCGGCTCCGGTGCGGCAGCAGCCAGCATCACCAACACCGGTGGCTTTGCGGCCAACGCCATTCCCGTTCGTGTGCTCGGCAACAACGGCCAGATCG
>JBJXEI010000132.1:0-4177 GCA_046154065.1 Polaromonas sp.
CGTGTGCCGCCGTCGGCCTGCAGCACGTCGCAATCGATATAAATCGTGCGCTCGCCCAGTTTTTTCAGGTCAAACACCGACCGCAGGGAACGGCCAATCAGGCGCTGGATTTCCTGTGTGCGGCCGCGTTGTTTGCCGCGTGCGGCTTCGCGGTCAGACCGGGTGTGGGTGGCGCGCGGCAACATGCCGTATTCGGCGGTGACCCAGCCTTCGCCGCTGCCTTTTTTATGGCCGGGCACTTTTTCCTCAACGGAGGCGGTGCACAGCACCTTGGTCGCACCGAACTCGATCAGCACCGAGCCTTCGGCGTGCACGGTGTAGCGGCGAGTGATGGTGACGGGGCGCAAGGCATTGACGGCGCGGGCGCCACTGCGTTCAAAAGAGCTCATGAGAAAAGACTTTCAGTGGACATGAAAAGGCAGTGGGCACTGCGACCCACGGCGCTGAAGGAAACACAAAACAATGGAGGCGCCAGATCAAAGCCGCCTCGCGGCGGCGGACCGCAGATCAGACCTTGCGTGCGGCAGATCGGCGGATGGCCTCGTTGATCTCGGCAATCGAGCGTTCAATGGCGGCCTCGTCGAGGTCGTCCACCACGGTGTCCAGGCCGCCAGCCTGAATGGTGGAGGCGAACACGCCGTCCATGATGCTGTCGGTCGACACGCCGCGCGTGGACTCGAACGCATCGGGGGTCTCCCACTCCATGGCCAGCACCGTGACGTTGTCACTGTGCGCGCCACCCACACGCAGCGCGTGTTCAACCAGCTCGGGGACTGAATCCGAGACGCTTTTACCCGCCATGTGCCGCACGATTTCAGAGTCGGTCAGGCTGCCCCACAAGCCATCGGAGCACAGCATCAGCTTGTCCCCCTCCTGCAGCGTGACCGGCCCTGCAATGTCAAACACCGGCTTGGCGGGTGAGCCCAAACAGGTGAACAGGATGTTGCGGTTGACGTGGCTGAGTTTGATCACACCCGCGTTTTGCTGCTCCAGGTACGAATGGTCGCGGGTGCGCGTCAGCAACTCCCCATCACGCACCACATACAAACGGGAATCACCGCAGTGCACCCAGGTCGCCCCGGTGCCCTGCAAAATCGCCGCCACCACTGTGGTGCGCGGCGTGTCAAGCATGCCTTTTTCGCTGGCGTAACGGATGATCTGGTGGTGGGCGGCCATCAGCGCCAGCGACAAAAATTCGGTGGTGTCCTTGATCAGCGGACGCGCTTCCTTCTGGTAGAGCGCCGAGATGGTTTGCAGAGCCAATTGCGCAGCGACTTCCCCGTCGGGGTGTCCGCCCATGCCGTCGGCCAGCACAAAAAGGCCGGACTCACGGGTGTAGCAGTACCCCATGCGGTCTTCATTTTTGGCTCGCCCGCCTTTGCGACTGACTTGGAAGACAGAAAATTTCATTTGAATTTGGTCACGTAGCCGGTGGCCTTGCGCGCCGTTTTTTTGGTGTCAGACACCATGTTGTCAAACTGCAGCCTGACCTTTTCACCGACGGTGAGCTTGGTGTAGCGACGTTCACCCTCGCGGCTCAGCTCTTTTTGCAGCGCAAACACAGACTGGGGCCGGGACAGCGGGTCAAGTGACATGCACCACTCGACCACCTCGATCAGATTGTCGGAGTAGACACCGCGCAAACGGGACAACGCCAGCGACAAGCGGTCTTTTTCCTTGCGCTGGGGCGCGTCGTTGGGCGGATAGCCCTGCATGGTGGCGTAAATGCAGGCGCCAATCGCATAAATGTCGGTCCATGGCCCCATCGAGGAATCACGGCGGTACATCTCTGGGGCCGCAAAACCTGGTGTGTACATCGGCCGGATGAAGCTGCCTTCCTTGCTCAGCACCTCGCGCGCCGCCCCAAAATCGATCATCACCGCACGGTTGTCGTCGGTGATGAAAATGTTGGCCGGCTTGATGTCCAGGTGCAGCATTTTGTGCTGGTGCACGATGCGCAGCCCACGCAGGATCTCATCGAACAAGGAGCGAATCGTGGACTCGCGGAAGACCTTCTGTTTCTTGAGGTCACGCGCGGTGATGATGAAGTCCTGAAGCGTGCCGCCTTCCAGGTAATTCATCACCATGTAGACGGTTTCGTTCTCACGAAAAAAATTGAGCACGCTGACCACCGAGCCGTGAGAGATCTGGGCCAATGCCCGGCCTTCTTCAAAAAAGCTTTTCAGTCCCAGGCGATACAGCGACAGTTTGTCCGGCTGCACCTGCGGCAACAGCTCCCCAGGGGGGCGGCTGGCCAGGGATGAGGGCAGGTATTCTTTGATGGCGATCTGCTGGCCTTCGTTGTCGACAGCCAAGTAAACTACCCCAAACCCGCCAGCCGACAGCTTTCGTACAACACGGTAGCCGCCAATCACGGTATCGGGCGGCAGGGGCGCGGGCTTGACCTTGGACATGTATGTGAATGCGCCGCAGTGAACAAGTCACTCAGCCCTTCTTTTCCCGGTTGGTTTCGGATGATTTCAACAAAAAGCGCCTGCAAAGACGCTCTCTAAGGCACTTCAGCAAATGTCAGTTTACAGCATGACGGGTTACGCCAGCGCGCAATCCAGCACAACCGCATCAGCCTCAAATCCGGATGTCGCCCATGACACCAGTGCGCGGCTGGGCGTGGAGATCCGCTCCGTGAACAGCCGCTTTCTGGACATGACATTTCGCCTGCCGGACGAACTTCGCCAAGCCGAAACCAGCTTGCGCGAAATCCTCACCGCCAAACTCAAACGCGGCAAGGTTGAAGTCCGTGTGTGGCTTGAAAGCTCCACAGCCAGCGGCCTGCGCGCACCCTCTGCAGCCACGCTGCAGCGGCTCGGCTCGTTGCAGGACAACGTGCAGTCATGGTTGCCGCAAGCTGCAGCGCTGAGCGTGGCAGATGTGCTCAGACTGGCCACCAACGAAGACAAAAAACCGCACGACCACAGCGATGAGTTGCTGAAGCTGTCCAAAAAAGCCCTCAAAGACATGCTGGCCTCAAGGGAACGTGAAGGCGCAAGGCTGGCGCGCATGTTGCTGGACCGAACCGCCCAGCTGCGCGCCTTGGCCGACCTCGCCGTGCCCATGGTCCCGCGACTGGTCGAGCAGCAAAAGGCGCGTTTCCTGGAGCGCTGGAAAGACGCCATGGCACTCGACAGTAATGCTGTTCTGCCCGAAATGGCCCACGACCGAGCCATGGCCGAGGCGACGGCTTTTGCCATCCGCATCGACGTGGCCGAGGAAGTCACCCGCCTGTCATCGCACCTCGATGAAATCGACCGCCTGCTCGCCGCTGGCGGCGAGTTAGGCAAACGACTCGATTTCCTGATCCAGGAATTGCACCGCGAAGCCAACACGCTGGGATCCAAATCCACGTCACTGGAGTTGACGCGCGTGTCTGTCGACATGAAGGTGCTGATCGAGCAGATCCGCGAACAGGTGCAAAACATCGAATGACGCAAACATTTGCGACCTATTCCCTCCTTAATCAATAGCAACCAGCCCAATCTCACTATGGACTATCCCGGAAATTTGTTTGTTGTTGCTGCGCCCAGTGGTGCAGGTAAGTCGAGCCTGGTCAAGGCGCTGATGGAGCTGGACTCCGGCATTCAACCAGCCGTATCCCACACCACGCGGCCCCCGCGCGGGCAGGAAAAGCATGGCAGGGAGTACTTTTTCCTGTCGTCAGAAGAGTTTGACAGCATGGTGCTGCGGGACGCATTTGTGGAGTGGGCCCACGTTCATGGCCAACGCTACGGCACGTCACGGCACGCCGTGGAAGAACGCATGGCGCACGGCACGGATGTGATTCTTGAAATCGACTTTCAAGGGGCCATCAACATCAAACGGCTGTTTTCCAACGCGGTACTGATCTTTATTTTGCCGCCCAGCTGGGACGAACTGCGTTCACGGTTGCAACGTCGCGGCGAAGATGCCGATGACATCATCGAGTTGCGGCTCAAGAACGCCGCCATTGAGATGGCACAGGCCAAAGAATTCGACTTCGTTATAATCAATGAGTTGTTTGAACGGGCCGTTTTTGACTTGAAAACCATCGTTCATGCACAGCGGCTCAAATTTTCAGCTCAGCGGCGTGCCCGCAGCGAAATCTTCAATCTCCTTGAAATCCCCTGAGCCGGCATCCGCACACCTGACTCACCGGAGAAACTCATGGCCCGCATCACCGTCG
>JBJXEI010000133.1:0-3133 GCA_046154065.1 Polaromonas sp.
ACCACCGGGCGGGCGCTGAACAGGCGCGCCCAGCCGGTGTTGCGCAGGTCCAGCGCCAGGCTCAGGGCCTCCCCGCGCGCGGCCTGGGGTGGCACACCCAGCGCGTCCAGCTGCAGGCGGTAGCCCATGTTGCGCATCACCTCTTCATAGCAGCCACCGGCCTTCCAGGCGTTGATGAACGACAGCGCGAAGTTGGCGTTCAGCCAGGCCAGGTGGTAGAGCGCGCCTTCCCCCAGGATGTCAGGGCAGGTGATTCGCAAGGGCACTTCCGCGTTGTCGCAGGTTTCACCGCCAAACGCGGTGTGGGTGGACAGGGCCTGCGTGTACAGCCGGGCGCCGGTGTTGCTGTAGGTGCCCGCGTCGGTGCTGCCGCCCAAAAAGCAGTCGTTGTGAACCCCGGCCCGGCTTTGCTGCGTGGCTGAGGGGTACCACGTTTGCACGTCCAGCGGCAGGCGAAAGCCGATCTGTGTGGTGCCGGGCACGTTGGCCAGCAACGCGTCGCGCACGATGGTGCGGTTCGCGTCCGCCGTGGTGCAGGGGGTGGTGCCCGAGTTGTAGCCGCAAGAGTTGCCGGATTGGGACGAGTGCCACTCCCCCCAGGCACCAATGAAGCCGGCACGCATGTACGGAATCACGTCGGCGTTGGCCTGCAGCACGGGTTGCAGCTGCTCCAGGTGGCGTTTGATCTGCGCGGCTGTGGCGTCATTGCCGCCCTGGCTGAAGTCGTAGCTGAACAGCAGCGTGGTCTTCATGCCTTCGGCGCGCACCTTGGCAAAACTGGCGCTCAGGTTGGCCAGCCAGCTGGCGGGCAGGTCCGTGGTGCGGTAGGCGGCCAATGGCACCCGCGCCAGTACCAGGCGCTGCCCCGCGTTGTAAGCGGCCCGCACACTGCCAACGTCAAACGCAGAGACAAAGTCGTCGCCAGAGCCGCCGTAAAACCCGCGCTCTGGGTTGGGCAGCAGGGCCGTGGTGGTTGAAAACCGCGTGACGTTCAGCACCACGGCGGGCGTTGCCTCGGCCACCCCGGCCGCACTGGTTGCCGTGCCGCCACCACCGCCGCCGCACCCGCCGGCCATCAGCAACAGGCAGGCGGCTGCAATGCTCAGGACACGGCAGGCCCGGGGGCGGTGAAAAACAGGGCGAAACTTCATGGGTACTCCGGTGGGGGCGTGGGGTCAAAGCTGCGACAAGCAGGAACTCATTGCTATTTAAATGATAGCTGTTCGGGATTGTAGAACCTAGGCTAGCAGCACTTTTGGCTCAAATTTCACCCGTTGGGTGCTGAAAAAGGCCTTCACATTGCGCACATTGGCGTCCGCCGTGAACAGGCGCTGCGCCAGCGCCGCATAACCCGGCATGTGTGCCACCTGCACCACCAGCACAAAGTCAGGCCCCGGCGACACGCGGTAGCACTGCTGCACGGCCGCGTCAGGCGCCACGCGCTGCTCAAAAGCGGCCAGCCATTCCGCGCCCTGCTGGTCCAGCGTGATTTCAATGATCGCCGTCAGCCCGTGGCCCAACATGGCCGCCAGCTTGTCGGGGTTCAATAGCGCCACCTGCCGCTCGATCAGCCCCAGCGTCTGCAGCCGCTTGACGCGCCGCAAACAGGTTGGCGGCGAGGTGCCCACACGCTCGCTCAGCGCCTGGTTGCTCAGCGACGCATCGGTTTGCAGTGCGTCCAGCAGCTGCAGGTCGGTCGCGTCCAGCACCAGTGAGGTGGGTAGGTTGGGGTTGATTTCTTTCATTGGTGCTAATTTAATGGAATAAAAAATCACCAATGCGTATGTGTGAAATTAAGTTTCATAAATGCCAAAAAATTAACGACCCGAAAAACAGACTCGTCGGTACGATGCATGGATATTTTTCAACCAAAGGCTTTTTATGTGCGGCATTGTGGCGGCGGTCTCTACGCAAAACATCGTTCCCATCCTGGTGCAGGGCCTGCAGCGGCTGGAATACCGGGGCTATGACTCCTGCGGCGTGGCCGTGTACGCCGGTGGCCTGAAGCGCGCCCGCAGCACCGCCCGCGTGGCCGAGCTGCAGGCACAGGTCAGCGCTGACCAACTGGAAGGCGGCACCGGCATTGCCCACACCCGCTGGGCCACCCACGGCGCGCCGGTGGTGCACAACGCCCACCCGCACTTCAGCCATGGCACGGGTGATGCAGCCGACAAACCCGGCCGTGTTGCTTTGGTCCACAACGGCATCATTGAAAACCACGAAGAACTGCGCCGCACGCTGCAGGTCAAAGGCTATGTATTCAACAGCCAGACCGACACCGAAGTCATCGTGCACCTGGTGGACAGCCTGTACGACGGCGACGTGTTCGACGCCCTCAAAGCCGCCGTGCAACAGCTGCGCGGGGCCTACGCCATTGCCGCCTTCTGCAAGGACGAGCCCCACCGCGTGGTCGGCGCGCGCGCCGGGTCGCCATTGATTCTGGGTGTGGGCAAGGGCCACTCCGAGAACTTTTTGGCCAGCGACGCCATGGCCCTGGCTGGCGTCACTGACCAGATCGTCTACCTCGAAGAGGGCGATTTGGTCGACCTGCAGTTGGGTAAGTACTGGGTGGTTGGCAAAGACGGCAAACCGGCCCAGCGCCCGGTCAAAACCGTGCTGGCCCACAGCGGCGCAGCCGAGCTGGGCCCCTACCGCCACTACATGCAAAAAGAGATTTTTGAGCAGCCCCGCGCCATTGCCGACACGCTCGAAGGCGTGGCCGGCATCGTGCCCGAGCTGTTTGGCGACGGTGCCTACCGCATCTTCAACGCGATTGACAACGTGCTCATCCTGGCCTGCGGCACCAGCTACTACAGCGGCTGCACCGCCAAGTACTGGCTGGAGAGCATCGCGAGAATTCCCACGCAGGTGGAAGTGGCCAGCGAATACCGCTACCGCACCTCGGTGCCCAACCCCAAATCGCTGGTCGTCACCATCACGCAAAGCGGCGAGACCGCCGACACGCTGGCCGCGCTGCGCCACGCGCAAAGCCTGGGCATGACGCAGACGCTCACCATCTGCAACGTCGCCACCTCGGCCATGGTGCGCGAATGCAAGCTCGCGTATGTGACGCGCGCCGGGGTCGAGATCGGCGTGGCATCGACGAAGGCATTCACCACGCAACTGGCGGGGC
>JBJXEI010000134.1:0-12794 GCA_046154065.1 Polaromonas sp.
CCGGCGGCCAGCCCAGGCGGAGTTTTTAGCCGTGCAGAGAAAACACATGCGCTAATAATAGTCAAAAACCTGTGAATTCATGTCAGAAAAAGCCTGCTCCACCCACCCCGTTCCGCCCGTTTTGCCGGTTGATCCCCCTCCCAAAAAGCCCTGGCGTGAGGTCTGGCAGGTCTACGGGGAAGCCGCGACCTGGCGCATGCTGCTGCTGGGGTTTTCAGCCGGGCTGCCGCTGGTATTGGTTCTAGGTACTCTGAGTTTCCGTCTCAGGGAGGCGGGCATCGACCGAACAACCATCGGTTTTCTGAGTTGGGTAGGACTAATCTATGCGTTCAAGTGGGTGTGGGCGCCACTTGTTGACCGAATGTCGATACCCATCATGACCACATTGATAGGTCGGCGACGTAGTTGGCTGCTGTTGTCTCAAACCGTGATTTTTATCGGTTTGATTTTTATGGCTTTGATAAATCCGCAGTTGAACTTAAAGCAGCTGGTTTGGTGCGCACTTTTGGTGGCATTCGGATCTGCTACGCAAGATATAGCTTTGGACGCATTTCGTATCGAGTCAGCCGATGTAAAGCATCAAGCCACGCTTGCGGCTGCATACCAAACCGGCTACCGCATCGCGATGATTTGGGCTGGTGCGGGTATTTTCTGGATAGCTGCGATTTCCGAGGTGAAACCAGTGGATGGAGTGAGTGCTGCGTGCGTTGCATTCAATCAAGCTGCGCAAGTGAGCGTAAACACCGCCACAACGCCGACTGTTGTGGTTGCCAGCGCAAGCTATCAACACGAAGCTTGGATGGTGGGTTATCTAACGATGGCCGCATCAATGCTTCTAGGCATGGTCACAGTCATTTTTTCCCGTGAACCAATATCAGTAGCCTGTAAACCGACCAAGAACGCGCGCGAGTGGATTAAAGGCGCTCTAGTTGATCCTTTCGCGGACTTTGTTGGCCGTTATCGGTGGCAGGCTGTGGTGGTGTTGGGCCTCATTGCCACCTACCGTGTGAGTGATGTGGTGATGGGCATCATGGCTAATCCGTTTTATGTGGACATGTGCTACTCAAAGCTTGAAATCGCCACCGTGACCAAAATCTACGGCGTCATCATGACGCTGGTGGGTGCGTTTGCAGGCGGTGCGCTGGCCATGCGCTTTGGGGTGATGCGGGTGCTGATGCTGGGCGCGGTGCTGTCCGCCGCCAGCAACCTGCTGTTTGCGTGGCTGGGCTCGCGCGGGCATGACGTGAACGCGCTGATCTTTGTGATCTCGGCCGATAACCTGGCCAGCGGCATCGCCTCGGCCGCCTTCATCGCCTACCTGTCCAGCCTGACCAATGTGAATTACTCGGCCACCCAGTACGCGCTGTTCAGCTCCATGATGCTGCTGCTGCCGAAGTTTCTGGCGGGGTACTCGGGCAGCTATGTGGATGCGTTGGGCTACAGCCACTTTTTCACGGCCACCGCGCTGCTGGGCTTGCCGGTGCTGGTGCTGGTGGCACTCGCTTCAAGGATAAAGCCGCCGCAAGCCTAGGTTTTGATTGCCTGTTGCGCTATTTATTTAGTAGCAAAATTCATGGTGAAAAAGCCGCTGACGCACGCCATCCACAGCGGTTTACCGCAACTTTACAGAGACTTCAAGCGCACTTGCTCCCCAGCGCGCACCATCAGCTTTACAAAGCGTTTGACGCGCTGAAAGGATGAATTTCCCATGACACAGCAGCTTTTGATGATCGAAGACGACACCCGCCTGGCCACCATGGTGGGCGAGTACCTGCGCCAGTCCGGCTACGGCTTCACCCACGCCGCCGACGGCACCAGCGGCCTGGCTGCACTGCAGACCAGCCCGCCCGACCTCGTGATCCTGGACCTGATGCTGCCCGACATGGACGGCCTGGAAGTGTGCCGCCGCATCAAGGCCCAAAACAGTGGTGGGGCCAGCGCGGCCGTGCTGATGCTGACCGCCAAGGGCGACCCGATGGACCGCATCGTGGGCCTGGAGCTGGGGGCCGACGACTACCTGCCCAAACCTTTTGAGCCGCGTGAGTTGCTGGCGCGCATCCGGGCCGTGCTGCGGCGCGGGGTTGAAATCAGCAGCAGCGGCGGCGCCCTGTCGTCCAACGGCCACAAGGTCATGCGCTTTGGCTCACTGGAGATCGACCGCGACGCCCGCACCGTGACCGTGAACGGCGCGCTGTGTGAGCTCACGTCCTACCAGTTCGACCTGCTGGTGGCGCTGGCCGAACGCGCTGGCCGCGTGCTCAGCCGTGACCAGATCATGGAAGCCGTGCGCGGCCGCGAGCTGGAGGCGTTTGACCGCTCCATCGACGTGCACATGGGCCGCATCCGCAGCGCCATCGAGCTGGACCCGAAAGACCCGAAACGCATCCTGACGGTGCGCGGCGTGGGCTACGTGTTCGCCAAGCAGCAGGACTGAGGTTGACACCAATGTGGGTGCGTTTCACGTCTCATCTGTATGTCCGCATCTGGCTGGCCGTGGTGGCCACCGTGATGGTGCTGATTTTTCTGGTCGGTGCCGCCTGGCGGATCAGCCGTGACCCGCCGCAGTTGCCGATTCGCGAAGTGCTGGTGCACAACCATGCAGGCGATGTGATCGGCACAGCGCAAACCAAACCGGACCGCCAGCGCGGCGACGACCTGGAGTTCGACATCATTACCCGGGACGGCCAGACGCTGAATATTTTGCTGCCCCGGCCCAAGCGCCCGCCCGGTGCCAACCCCTGGGAACGGCCCAATTTTGGTCTGACCTTCGGCTGGATGCTGATGGTGGTGGGTGTGGCTGTGGCGCTGGGGGCCTACCCCATCATGCGGCGGCTGACGCTGCGGCTTGAAGCGCTGCAGCGCGGCGTGGAGCGCTGGGGCGCGGGGGATTTGTCGGCCCGCGTCAACACCAGCGGCAATGACGAAATCGCCTTTCTCGCCGAACGCTTCAACCACGCGGCCGAGCGCATCGAAACCTTGATGGAGTCGCACAAGTCACTGCTGGCCAATGCGTCGCATGAGCTGCGCTCGCCGCTGGCGCGGATCCGCATGAGCCTGGAGCTGGCACCGATGGCCCGTTCGTCGCCGCAGCGCATGGAGATCTCCCGCAGCATCACCGAGCTGGACCAGCTGATCGACGAGATCTTGCTGGCCAGCCGCCTGGACGCCAAACAGGCCGATGCCGAACCGTTTGAGTCGCTGGACCTGACGGGGCTGGCGGCAGAGGAATGCGCCCGCACCAACGCCGAGTTGTCGGCTGAACTGGGGGCCGACGCGGAGGATGGCAAGGACGCTAGTGCCCACAGCCTGACGGTGCAGGGCTCGCCGCGCCTGCTGCGGCGTTTGATCCGCAACCTGCTGGAAAACGCCCGGCGCTACAGCACCGGGGACGTGAACCTGGAGCTGGCCAAAATCCGTGTGGGCAGCCGCACGCTGGCGGTGATCACCGTGCACGACCGGGGGCCGGGTGTGCCGGCGGCGCAGCGCGAACGGATCTTCGAGCCGTTTTACCGGCTGCCCGGCGCCAGCGAACGCGACGGCGGCGTTGGCTTGGGGCTGGCGCTGGTCAAGTCGATTGCCCAGCGGCATGGCGGCACGGTGCGCTGTGAAGCGCGGCCGGGCGGCGGTGCGTCGTTTATTGTGGAACTGCCACTGGCTTGAAACGCGCCAGTGCGCACAGCACCTGCGCGGCGCTGATGTCGTTCAGGCAGCGGGTGTGGCCCAGCGGGCAGTCCCGTTCAAAGCATGGCGCGCAGTCCAGCGGGGGCTGGTAGGTCGCGTCATTTTTCAGCCACAGCACCACCGCCTGGTCATTGAGCGGCGGGGTGTGCAGCGGGCTGGACGAGCCAAACACCGCCACCTGCGGCACGCCCAGCGCGGCGGCCACGTGCATCAGGCCCGAGTCATTGCTCACCACACTGCGGCTGCCCGCAATCAGGCTCAGCGCCTGCGGCAGCGTGGTTTTGCCCGCCAGGTTGAGGCAGCGGCCCGGTGCAGCCGCGTTGACGGGCGCGGCGATTTCCTCACACAGCGCGGCTTCCTTGGCCGAGCCCAGCAACACCACGGGCACGTCGAGCTGCGCGGCCAACGCGGCAAAGTGCGCGGCCGGCCAGCGTTTGGCCGGGCCAAACTCCGCACCGGGCGCAAACACCACATAGGCCCCGCGCCACAGCCCCAGGCCCCGCAGGCATTTTTCCACCTCGCTGCTGGCGATGTGCAGCTGCGGGCGGTCGGACTCCAGCAGCGCCTCACCGCTCAGCGCGGAATAAAACGCCACCATAGGCGGCTTGTTTTTCGGGTTTTTCAAGCGGTGCGTGAGCAGGCCGACCCGTGATTCACCCAAATACCCGACACGGCGCGCAATGCTGGCCAAAAACGGCAGCAGCGCGCTTTTGAGGGAGTTGGGCAACACGTAGGCTGAATCAAACTGGCCATGGAGCTGCTTGGCAATCGCCCGGCGGGCCTTGAACTGCAGGCCGCCATGGGCAAACGGGAACTCAATGACCTCAGCCACCTGCGGCATGGCGCGGTAGACCGGGGCCACCCAGGGCAGGGCGCCCACGGTGAGCCGCTCACCCCGCGCGGCCAGGCGGCGCATCAGCGGCTCGGTCATCACCGCGTCGCCAATCCACTGCGGCGCCACGATGAGCGAACGGGTCGCCGTGGTGTCGGCGTGGGCCGGGCTGGCGCGCACTGGCGTGCTCAGTGGTGGCCGCCGAAGTGTTCGCCAGCTTTGAGCTGGTACACGGTGCCGCAGTAGGCGCATTTGGCCTGGCCGCTGCGTGCCACGTCCAAATAGACCTTGGGGTGGTTGTTGGCCACTTGCATGCCGGCCTTGGGGTTGGGGCAGAACACGCCGCCTTGGGCGTTCAGGTCGCTGGCCAGCAGCTCGATATGGGAAGAGGTTGTCATGATCAGACTTTCGACAGCCAGCTGGCGTATTTGGGGTTGCGGCCGTTGACGATGTCAAAAAACGCAGCCTGGATTTTTTCGGTGATCGGGCCGCGGGAGCCGGAGCCGATTTCCACCCGGTCCAGTTCGCGGATGGGGGTGACTTCGGCGGCCGTGCCGCTGAAGAAGGCCTCGTCGGCGATGTAGATCTCGTCGCGGGTGATGGGCTTTTCTTTCAGCTCCAGCCCTAAGTCCTGGCAGATCGCAAAAATCGTGTTGCGTGTGATGCCGTTGAGCGCGCCGGCGCTTGAGTCCGGGGTGTAGACCACGCCTTTGCGCACGATGAACACGTTCTCGCCCGCGCCCTCGGACACAAAGCCCTGCGGGTCCAGCAGCAGGGCCTCGTCATAGCCTTCGTCGGTGGCTTCCATGTTGGCCAGGATGGAGTTGGTGTAGTTGCTCACAGCCTTGGCGTGAATCATGGTGATGTTGACATGGTGGCGGGTGAAGCTGGAGGTTTTGACACGAATGCCGCGCTTCAAACCGTCTTCACCCAGGTACGCACCCCAGGGCCAGGCGGCGACCATCAGGTGAATCGTGTTGCCTTTAGGGGACACGCCCAGTTTTTGCGAGCCGATCCAGGTCAGCGGGCGGATGTAGCAGCTGGGCAGGTTGTTGGCGCGCACCACGTCGAGCTGGGCCTGCATGACCTGTTCTTGCGTGAAGGGGATCTTCATGCGCAGGATCTTGGCGCTGTTGAACAGGCGCTCGGTGTGCTCTTCCAGGCGAAAAATGCCGGTGCTGCCGTCGGCCAGTTTGTAGGCGCGCACGCCTTCAAACGCGCCGCAGCCATAGTGCAGGGTGTGCGTCAGCACGTGGATTTTGGCGTCGCGCCACTCGACCATCTGGCCGTCCATCCAGATTTTGCCGTCACGGTCTTCCATGGACGGGGCGGCGGCGGACGGGGCTGATGCAGGGGGGATGGATGACATGGGGCTGTCCTGTGAAGCTGGCATTGACGCCAGCGGGGGTGAAAGTGGGGTTGTGCCCCGGATTTTACGGGGCGCTGCTGTCCACGGTCGCCGTGTCGGGTTGCACGGGCCGCTTCAGTTCATACGCCGCCAGTTTGCCGTTCACAAAGGTGCAGGTAACGTGCGAGTCGGTGCTGTCGGTCCAGCGGAACACCTCGGGCTGGGTGTCCTTGGGGGACTGCAGCGCGCCCAGCGCGCGGGTCCGGGCGATCACATGGAGCAAGGTGGCGCCGGGTTTGAGCTTGGCGTTGAGCATGACGGCGCTGTCCACGTAGCCGATCGGCCGGTTGGTGGCGCGTTTGAGCACCTGCATCATGCGGCTGAAGTGCAGCAGCATCCAGAACACCCCCACGCTGACCACCGCCGCCACACCGGGCCAGCCGTAGAAATGCCACGCCGCGCCGAAGCCCACCACAGCCGCCACGGGCACCAAGATTTTTTGAAAGTTCATGGCGGGTATTTTCACGCCAAGCCAGGCCCCCCGGATTGTGGGGAACACGGACAGGCGGGGGCGCTGCCGAGCGCCTTTTCAGGCCCGCACAGGCACTGGTGGAGCTCACTGCAGGCAGTTTCAGGGTCAAACCAGCCAGCTGCCTAGCGCTTTATTGCCTGGTGTGCTATTGATTTAATAGCAAATGCAGGCAGCTCGTCAGGCCGTCACGGCGTTCCCGTGGCGAACGCTGGTGTCGTGCCGCTCGTACGTGCCCACCAGGCAGCCGCTGGCCAGGGCGCGCGTGCGAATGACGTCCAGCACTTCGTCGCGGCCCGGTGTGCTGCCAAAAGCCTCGTCGCCCTGCGGTGGGCCCAGGGCAAACACCTGGAACACGTAGCGGTGCTGGCCGTGGGCGGGCGGTGGGTCAGGTGGCAGCCAGCTGGCCGACAACAGGGAGTTTCGCCCCTGGTGCAGCGCCTGGCTGGCCTCATCGGGGCTGGACAGCGCGCCTTCGGCCAGTGCGCCGCTGTCGTCGACAGGCAGGTCCACCACGATGGCGTGGACCAGCGGGCGCGGCGTGGGCGCGTCCGCGTCTTCCACGATCAGCACCACCGACGCGCTGCCCGCTGGCACGCCCTGCCACTGCAGCGGCGGCGACACGCCGGGCCCGTCGGCGGTGTAGCGCACGGGGATGGGGGCGTGGTCGGCAAACGCCAGGCTGCTGACGGTGATGGCGGCCAGGCCGGTGCGCAGGCCGGACTGGTTGAACACGGTGTGCTCCAGGCCAGCGCGCACGTCACGCAGCGCGTGGCCAATGGCGTCGGGTAGTTTTTCAAGCATGGCAAAGCTCCTTGGCCCTCAAGGTACGCCAGGCACCGGCCGGTGGCTGTAGGAAATCGCCACGACCGCGGGCAGCAGCACAGCCCGAACGGGGCCTACAGCGCGCGCACCACGTCCATGGCTTGCTCGATCCGCTCGACCAAATGCACCGTCATGCCCTCAATGGGCTTTTTCGGCGCGTTGGCCTTGGGCACCACCGCCACGCTGAAGCCGAGCTTGGCGGCTTCTTTGAGCCGCTCTTGCCCGCGCGGGGCGGGCCGTACTTCCCCGGCCAGGCCGACTTCACCGAACGCAATGAAGCCCTTGGGCAGCGGCCGGCCGCGCAGGCTGGAGGTGATGGCCAGCATCACGGCCAGGTCGGCAGCGGGCTCGCTGATGCGCACGCCGCCCACGGCGTTGACAAACACGTCCTGGTCCATGCAGGCCACGCCCGCGTGGCGGTGCAGCACGGCCAGCAGCAGCGCCAGCCGGTCCTTGTCCAGGCCCACCGACAAGCGCCGGGGCGAGGGGCCGCCGTCGTCCACCAGCGCCTGAATCTCGACCAGCAGCGGTCGGGTGCCTTCGAGCGTGACCATCACGCAGCTGCCAGGCACCGGCTCGG
Organism: Polaromonas sp.; assembly: GCA_046154065.1. Taxonomy (GTDB): domain Bacteria; phylum Pseudomonadota; class Gammaproteobacteria; order Burkholderiales; family Burkholderiaceae_C; genus Polaromonas. The sequence continues at coordinate 7,796 of JBJXEI010000134.1, forward strand.
CATGCTGGCTCAGGAAAATCGCCGATGGGTTGCTGACGCCCTTCAGGCCCTTTTCGGTCATGGCAAACACGCCGATTTCATTGACCGCGCCAAAACGGTTTTTGATCGCCCGCACCAGCCGGAAGCTCGAATGTGTGTCGCCCTCAAAGTACAGCACCGTGTCCACCATGTGCTCTAGCACGCGCGGGCCGGCCAGCGCGCCTTCCTTGGTCACGTGGCCGACCAAAATGATGCACACGCCCGAGGCCTTGGCCGCGCGCGTCAGGTGCGCGGCGCATTCGCGCACCTGCGCGACCGAGCCCGGCGCGGACGTGAGCTGGTCGGAGTACACGGTCTGGATCGAGTCGATCACCGCCACCATGGGCTGAGTGGCCTCTAGCGTGGCCAGGATTTTTTCGAGTTGAATTTCGGCCAGCACCGACACCCGCGAGCCGTCCAGCCCCAGCCGCCGCGCCCGCAGTGCCACCTGCGCGCCGCTTTCCTCGCCCGTCACGTACAGCGTGGGCAGGCCCGCGCGCTGCAGCGAGTCGAGCGCCTGCAGCAGCAGCGTGGACTTGCCAATGCCCGGGTCCCCGCCGATCAGCACCACCCCGCCTTCGACAATGCCGCCGCCCAGCACGCGGTCCAGCTCGTCATGCCCGGTGGGCGTGCGTTCGGTGTCGGTGGCGTGGATGTCACTCAGCGCCACCACGGCGGCCGCCTGCACCAGGCCCTGCGGCTGGCTCAGGCGGTTTTTTCCCGCCGAGCCAGACTCGGCCACGGACTCGATCAGTGTGTTCCAGGCCCCGCAAGCCGGGCATTTGCCCAGCCACTTGGGGCTGCTGCCGCCGCATTCGGTGCAGGTGTAGATGGTTTTGTCTTTGGCCATCCGGCCATGATACTGGATGAAATCACAGTTTTGCGGACGCGGCTGGGGTGTTGTGGTCCAGATCCGGGCGGTGCCACGGGTCCACGTGGGTCATCACCTGAATCACCCGGTGGCGCTGCAGCACCCGCTGGCGCGCCTGAACCGCGATGGTGTGACCGGCTTCCACGCTCAAGGTGGCGTCCACCTCCAGGTGCACGTCCACCGCAATCATGTCGCCCATCTTGCGGGTGCGCACATCGTGCACACCGCTGACGCCGGGCGTGTCCAGCAGCGTCTGGGTGATGGCTTGCAGCGCTTGCTCGTCCACGGCGCGGTCAATCAGGTCCTGCAGCGCGTCCCAGGCAAAGCGCCAGCCCATGCGGGTCACCATCAGGCCCACAATCAGCGCCGCAATCGGGTCCAGGATAGGGTAGCCCGCCAGGTTGCCCACAATGCCCAGGCCCACCACCAGGGACGACGCCGCGTCAGAGCGCGCATGCCAGGCATTGGCCACCAGCATGCTGGACTTGACGCGCTCAGCCACCCGCAGCATGTAACGAAACAGCAGCTCCTTGGCCACCAGCGCCGCGCCAGCCACCCACAGCGCCGACACATGCACGGCGACAATGGTTTCAGGCGCTTCCAGCTTGCCGACGGCCGACCACAGCAGGCCGAGGCCCACGCCCAGCAGCAGCAAACCCAGCACCAGCGAGGCGGCGGTTTCAAAGCGCTGGTGGCCGTAGGGGTGTTCGGCATCCGCGTCTTTTTGGCTGTGGCGGTTGGCAAACAACACCACAAAGTCCGCCACCAGGTCCGACAGCGAGTGAAAGCCGTCGGCAATCAGGCCCTGCGACTTGGCCAGCACACCGACGGCGATCTGCGTGAGGCTGAGCACCACATTGACGCCCACACTGACCCACGTGCTGCGCGACGCCGCAGCCGAACGGGCCGCCTGGACTTGTGCGGTGTCTTCCGTGCTGTCGTCAGAGGTGGTGAATGTCATGCGGGCTTTCGTGCGGGTATGGATCGAGCGCCTTATTGCAACGCGGACAGCTTAATGCGGTCTTAATGCGATGCGTGCATCGCGTGCATCGTGTGGGTCGTGAGCAGTTTTCATGCTAAACCTCACAACCTCAACATGCACAGGGACACATTGACATGAACGTCTGTATTTACGGCGCGGGTGCCATTGGCGGCTGGATAGGCCATGGCTTGGCGCGGGCGGGTTGCCGCGTCAGCGTGGTGGCGCGCGGGGCCACGCTGCAGGCGCTGAACGCCGAGGGTTTGCGGCTGCACCAGGGCGGCGAGCTGACGGCCCAGGCCGTCACTGCCAGCGCCAGCCCGGCCGCGCTGGGGGTGCAAGACGTGGTGGTGCTGGCGGTGAAGGCTCCGTCGCTGCCCGACGTGGCCGCAGGCATCGCGCCACTGCTGGGCCCTGAGACGGTGGTGCTGACCGCCATGAATGGCGTGCCATGGTGGTTTTTGCACGGGTTCGGCGGCGCGTACGCGGGCGGGCAGCTCAGCGCGGTGGACCCGTCGGGTGCCCTGGGCCGTGCGATCCCGGCAGCGCAGGTGCTGGGTGCGGTGGTCCACGCCAGTTGTTCGGTCGGTGCACCCGGCCTGGTGCACCACCACTTCGGCCGCAAACTCATTCTGGGCGAGCCGTCCGGGCAGCTCACCCCGCGCGTGCAGGCGCTGGCCGCATGGCTGGAACATGCTGGTTTTGAGGCGCCGGTGTCGCCCCACATCCAGCAAGACATCTGGTTCAAGCTCTGGGGCAACATGACGGTCAACCCCATCAGCGCGCTGACCGGGGCCACCACCGACCTGATCATGGACGACCCGTTGGTACTTAGCCTGGTGTCGCAGGTGATGCTGGAGGCCAAGGCCGTCGGCGCACGCCTTGGCATCACGATTGACCAGCAGCCCGAAGACCGGCACGCGGTGACACGCCAGCTGGGCGCGTTCAAAACCTCCATGCTGCAGGACGTGCAAGCCCGAAAACCGGTGGAACTGGACGCGCTGGTGGGCGCAGTGCGGGAGCTGGGGCAACTGACCGGTGTGGCCACGCCGTTCACCGACGCGCTGATGGGGCTGGCACGGCTGCAGGCGCGCGGGCTGGGGCTGTATTGACGGCAAACTGATTCGGCTCCAAAATGGAGCTAATATCCATTTTGGAGCCATCATGTCAAACCTGTCGATCAAAGACGTGCCCGAAGCCTGGGCCGAGGCCCTGCGGCAACGCGCAGCGCGCAACCACCGCTCGTTGCAGGGCGAGTTGATGGCCATCATTGAACAAGCCGTGCAAACCGAGGCCGAGCCTTCGACCAACGTGGCTACGCTGCCCCCGCTGCCTCCAGGCAGCACCCGCAAGGGCACCATCGTCGGCTATGACCGCCGGGGCCACCCCATCCTGCGTTTTGGCTGGAAGACGATCGAGCAGATCAGCGCCGAGATGAGGGTGAAATACCCAGAGCCAATTCAGGGTGCACCGCTGGCCGTGGATATCATTCGTGAAGAGCGGGACGCCCGATGAGCCGGCCCTTGAACCCTGCAGGGCCAGCGCCATCCCAGCTGTACGTGGCCGAGCCCCCCGCGCATTACCTGGCGCGGCCCCCAGTGGTGCTGGACTGCAGTGCGCTGGCGGGCCTGCTGTTTCATGAGGAATGGCGCGATTTGGCCGCCGAGAAAATTCATGGCCGCACGCTGCACGCCCCTTTTCTGCTGCAAACCGAAATTGCCAGCGTGGCCCTGAAAAAACACCGCAAAGGGTTTGCTGATCTGGTGACCGATGCGCTGGCTGAATATGCCGAGCTGGACCTGAACCTGCACCGGGTCGAACCGCATGACACTTTGGCCCTGGCCCTGCGTTACCAACTCTCAGCCTACGACGCCGCCTACCTGTGGCTGGCCGCCGAGCTGAAAGCGCCGCTGGCCACCTTTGACGAAAAACTGGGTCGGGCCGCGCAAGAACATCTGGCGGGGCTGGACTAAAGGCTTCAAGTGTTCAGCTGAAGCCAGCGGATCGCCTGCGGCAGCGATTGGGCAGCCGGGATGAAGTGGTCAATCACCGCGCCCAAAAGTACCGCGCAGAGCAGCGCGCCCAGCATGGGCTTCCAGGTCAGGCGGACAGCTGCTGACAGCCAGCCTTCACGCACCACGCGCACAGCGGTGCGTGCCGAGACATAGGTGAACGTCAGCTCAACGGCCACGGCCAGCAGGGCCTCCCAGCCAAAATAAAGCATCAGCAATGAGCCGACACCAAAGACCAGGGCCACGCCAATCAGGAAAACGGCCACCACGGGCACCACGACAATCGCACCTTCGTCGGCACCCGCTGCGACCTCGAATGCGCCGCTGACAACGCCGCCTGAGTCATCGCCAAACGCAATGCCAGCGTCAGTTCCCCCCGAGAAGTCACCGCTGGCACCCCCGCCACCAAAGTCGCCACCGCTGCCGGACTTGAAGCCGGGTCCATTGGCCACTGCGCCCTCTCGCGGAAATGAAAAATCGACGTCAGCAAGGCCGAAATCGGGTGGGCTGCTGCCCGCATCACCGTGCTGCCTGAGCAGCGCACCCGCCCAAAGGCGCAATGTGAGCAGGTACACCACATAGCCTGCCCCCAAGGTCAGCAAGTAACGCAGCGCCAGCGACTCACTGCCCAGGCGCATCTGCAGGTGGGCCACGCCCCACATGGTGGCCATCACCAGCGTGCCAATGCACACGCCGTGCAGGCGCAGTCAGTGGCGCTGTCGCAGCTGATGCGCCATGGTCCCTTCCCAAAGCCGCACTGAACGCCAGTTCGACAGATTTTTCATGCGGTGTCGGCGTCCACCACCACCGGCACCCGCCGCGCCAGCGCGCACATCAGCTCATAACCCACGGTGCCGCCCGCGTGGGCCACCTCGTCAATGGCCAGCACCGCGCCATCGGATGAGCGGCCCCACAGCGTGACCTCACTGCCCATACCGGCGTGGGGCACCGGCGTCAGGTCCACGGTGATCATGTCCATGCTGACGCGGCCCACCAGGCGGGTGCGCACGCCGTTCACCAGCACGGGGGTGCCCGTGGGGCAGTGGCGCGGGTAGCCGTCGGCATAGCCACAGGCCACCACACCGATCCTCAAGGGCACTTCAGCGGTGAAAGTGGAGC
>JBJXEI010000135.1:0-4316 GCA_046154065.1 Polaromonas sp.
TCAGGACATGGCCAGTGCCATCCGCGCCCTGGCGATGGACGCCGTGCAGGCCGCCAACTCCGGCCACCCCGGCGCGCCCATGGGCATGGCCGACATGGCCGTGGCGCTGTGGGGCACGCACCTGCAGCACAACCCCGCCAACCCACAGTGGCTGAACCGCGACCGCTTTGTGCTGAGCAACGGCCACGGCTCCATGCTGATCTACGCGCTGCTGCACCTGACGGGCTACAAGCTGCCGATGAAGGAGATCAAAAACTTCCGCCAGCTGCACAGCAAAACCCCCGGCCACCCTGAAGTGGACGTGACGCCCGGCGTGGAAACCACCACCGGACCGCTGGGCCAGGGCATCACGAACGCAGTCGGCATGGCGCTGGCTGAAAAGCTGCTGGCCACCGAGTTCAACCGCCCCCAGCACACCGTGGTGGACCACCACACCTACGCCTTCATGGGCGACGGCTGCCTGATGGAAGGCATCAGCCACGAAGCCGCCGCGCTGGCTGGCGCCTGGAAGCTGAACAAACTGATCGCCCTGTACGACGACAACGGCATCTCGATTGACGGCCAGGTCGAGCCCTGGTTCATCGACAACACCGCCATGCGGTTTGCCGCCTATGGCTGGAACGTGATCGGCCCGATCGACGGCCACGACGCCGCCGTGGTGTCCGCCGCGATTGTTGACGCCAAAAAGTCGGCCGACAAACCGACCCTCATCATCTGCAAAACCCACATCGGCAAGGGTTCCCCGAACCGCGCCAACACCGCCAAGGCCCACGGCGAGCCGCTGGGTGCCGAAGAAATCAAGCTCACGCGTGACGCGCTGAACTGGCCGCACGCCCCGTTTGTGATTCCCCAGCCCTGCTACGACGCCTGGGACGCCAAGGTCAAAGGCAAAGCCGCAGAGGCGAGCTGGAACGAGACCTTCACGGCCTACAAAAAAGCCTTCCCTGACCTGGCCAGCGAGCTGGTCCGCCGCATGAAGGGCGACTTGCCCAAAGGCTTCTCGCAACTCGCAGTCGACACCGTGGTGGGCGCCCACACCAAGGCCGAAACCGTGGCGTCCCGCAAAGCCTCGCAGCTGGCCCTCGAAGCCTTCACCGCTGGCCTGCCCGAAATGCTGGGCGGCTCGGCCGACCTGACCGGCTCCAACCTGACCAACACCAAAGCCACGCCCAACCTGCGGTTTGACGCGGCAGGCACGCCGAATGGTGGCCGCCACATCAACTACGGCGTGCGTGAGTTCGGCATGGCCGCCATCATGAACGGCGTGGCGCTGCACGGTGGTTTCATTCCCTACGGCGGCACGTTTTTGACCTTCAGCGACTACAGCCGCAACGCCATCCGCATGGCCGCGCTGATGAAGCAGCGTGTCATCCACGTGTTCACACACGACTCCATCGGCCTGGGTGAAGACGGCCCGACCCACCAGTCCATCGAGCAGGCCGCCAGCCTGCGTTTGATCCCCAACCTGGACGTCTGGCGTCCGGGCGACACGGCTGAAACCGCCGTGGCCTGGGCGGTGGCACTGCAGAACAAAAACAAGCCGACTGCGCTGCTGCTGAGCCGGCAGAACCTGCCCTACGCGCCCAAGGACGACCTGGGCCAGATCAGCAAAGGTGCTTACGTGCTGGCCGAGCCTGAAGAAGTCGGCTTGAAAAAGAAGTTGCAGGCCGTGCTGATTGCGACGGGCTCCGAAGTGCAGCTGGCCCTGAAAGCGCAGGAGCTGCTGGCCGCCCACAAAATCGCCGTGCGTGTGGTGTCCATGCCCAGCACCACCACCTTTGACCAGCAAAAGTCGTCTTACAAATCCGACGTGCTGCCCGAAGGCATTCCCCGCATCGCGGTCGAGATGGGCGTGACCGACGGCTGGTGGAAGTACCGCTGCGCCGCCGTCGTCGGCATCGACACCTTCGGCGAGTCCGCCCCGGCCCCGGTGCTGTTCAAACACTTCGGCTTCACGCCTGAAAACGTGGCCGACGTGGTGCGCAAGGTGTTGAAGAAGTAAGGTTTTTTGTTGAAAAGTAGCCGCCGGGTACAGCACCCGGCAATTCGTGCAAGTTAACTTCCCGAGAGACAGACATGACCATCAAACTAGGTATCAATGGCTTTGGCCGCATCGGCCGCAATGTATTTCGCAGTGCGATCTTGAGTTTTCCCGACATTGAAATTGTCGGCATCAACGACCTGCTGGAGCCTGATTACCTGGCCTACATGCTGCAATACGACTCGGTCCACGGCCGTTTCAAGGGTGACGTGTCGATCGACGGCAACACGCTGATCGTCAACGGCAAAAAGATCCGTTTGACGCAAGAGCGTGACCCGTCCGCGCTGAAGTGGAACGAGATTGGCGCGGACATCGTGCTGGAGTCCACCGGCCTGTTCCTGGACAAAGCCTCGGGTGAAAAACACCTGGCCGCTGGCGCCAAAAAAGTGATTTTCTCGGCCCCGTCGAAAGACGACACGCCGATGTTTGTCTTCGGTGTGAACGACAAAACCTACGCCGGCCAGACCATCATTTCCAACGCATCGTGCACCACCAACGCCCTGGCCCCGGTGGCCAAGGTGCTGAACGACAAATGGGGCATCAAACGTGGCCTGATGACCACGGTGCACGCCGCCACCGCCACGCAAAAAACCGTGGACGGCCCGTCCAACAAAGACTGGCGCGGCGGCCGCGGCATTCTGGAAAACATCATCCCGTCCAGCACGGGCGCGGCCAAGGCCGTGGGTGTGGTGATTCCTGAGCTGAACAAAAAGCTGACGGGCATGTCCTTCCGCGTGCCCACGTCCGACGTGTCGGTGGTGGACCTGACCTGCGAGCTGAACACCGAAGCCACGTTGAAAGAAATCTGCGCCGAGATGAAAGCCCAGAGCGAAGGCGCCCTGAAAGGCGTGCTGGGTTACACCGAAGACAAAGTGGTGGCTACCGACTTCCGCGGTGACGTGCGCACCTCGATTTTTGACGCTGACGCCTCCATCGCGCTGGACGGCACCTTCGTCAAAATCATCGCCTGGTACGACAACGAGTGGGGTTACTCGAACAAGTGCCTGGAGATGGTCCGGGTGGTGGCCAAGTAATTGGTGACGCCGAGGTAAAAAACGCGCTCCAGGGCGCGTTTTTTTATGCCAATTCCAACCTGAACATCTTTGTGATGACCCTCTTCCATTTCAAACCCGTCAACGACCAGGTCGTCGGCGTGTACCTGCCCACGGGCGAGCTGGCCGGTAACCTCAAACACATCGGCAACGTGTGGAAGTTCAAGGCCATTGGCCATGAGGCCGGCCAGCTGGTGCCCGGCGGCGGGCCGCTGACGGACCGCCACAACCTGACGTTTGCCACGCTGGACGAGGCGGTGATCAGCGCGGCGCTGAGCGGCCTCAATCCAGGTACTGGCTCAGCGCGTCCCGTTCCGCCAACACTTCCGTGACTTCAACCTGCATGTGCGTGACCTGCAGCGGCTGTGCGCCGTAGTCGGACATGAAGGCCACGTCGGCCGCGTCACGCCCGTAGGCCAGCACAATGCGGCCGCCGCGCGGGGCGTCCTGGGTGGCGTCAAAGGTGTACCAGCGGCCACCCACAAAGGCCTCAAACCAGGCGTGCAGGTCCATCGGCTGCAGGCCGTGCAGGTAGCCCACCACAATGCGCGCCGGGATCTGCAGGCTGCGGCACAGCGCAATGCCGACGTGGGCAAAGTCGCGGCACACGCCTGCGCCGTGGCTCAGGGTGTCCAGTGCGTCGGTGGTGGCGGTGCTCACGCCGTATTGGTAGATCAGCATGGCGTGGATCCAGGCGCGGATTTTTTCGGTCTGGGCGTAGCCACGCGGTGCGTCCCCGACGATGCGCCGCGCCCGCTCGGCCATCTTGTCCGACGGGCAGTAGCGGCTTTGCAGCAGGTACTGCAGCACGTCGTCGGGCAGTTGTTCCACCGGGGTGTGCGGTGCGTCCGGGGCCACGTCGATGTCGGGTGACACCTCCATCACCACCGCCACGCTGAGCTGCAGCTCACCGGGCGGCACCACAAAACGCTGGCACAGGTTGCCCAGGCCGTCCACGTACTCGGTGCTGGGGACCCACGGCTGCAGGGTGTAGTGGTCGCTGATGAGCTGCTGCGCCAGCCCGCCGCGCGGGCGCAGCATGGCGATCACGGGGCAGTCGGTGGGGGCAAAGGCGGTCAGCGTGCAGCTGGCTTGGAGTTTCATGGCGTACCAGTCGTTAAGAGCCGTGGGTTGAAAGAGCGCGTCAAGCAAAAGCGCTACAAGCCTATCTGCCGTGTGTGACGTTGTGTGTAGGCCAAGCGCCTGAGTGCGTGGGGCGGCTG
>JBJXEI010000136.1:0-3534 GCA_046154065.1 Polaromonas sp.
GGCGGCACCGAGTTGCTGGCCTAACTGGCGCAGGGGTTTTTTCAGGGTGGCCAGGGTGTCGGTTTGCCAGCCTGCGCCGCGTGCCAGTGGCTCACAGGCGACGCGCAAGCGCCGCACGCCCACGCGCAGCTGGTGCAGGTACTCGGTGTCGTGTTCGGTGGTTTCGAAATCAATGGCTTGGGCCAGGTAGCCGTCCTGGTTGGCTTGCCATTGCGTCAAGCAGTTGGCCACGGCGGCGTGGGCGATGGTTTGAGCGCCTGCGTCTTTGGGTAGCCGCAGGTCGGTGGCTTTGACGGGTGGGGCCGGGGGCAGCTGGCGGGCCAGGGCGTTGCCGCGCTGGGCTTTGCTGCGGTTGTCCAGCACCAGCGGGTGGCGTGCGCTCAGGGCCAGGGCGGTGGCGAACAGGTCGCCCACCGGGCCGCTTTTGAGTTCCAGCTCCACCTCACACAGAGCCTGTTGCTGTTTGCCGGCCAGGATGTGGCCCTGGTCAATGGCCAGTTCAATCTCTGCGCCGGTGGGCCCGCGCAGCAGCCAGAGCTGCCGGTCAAAGCGGGTGCGGAACTGGGCGGCCACGGTGGACTGGAAGGGTGCGAGCTGTTTGGCAAACGGGGTGCCTGCCAGCGGGGCCCAGTCCAGGGCCTGGCGGGCCACGGCAAACTCCAGCTCCTGGCGCTGGTGCAGGCCGGCTGTGGCGCTGCCGCCGCTTTTGACGGTTTGCAGCCAGCGCCGGCCGTCTTTGCGCAGGCGCAGGCTGGTTTTGGCCTGGGCCAGGTCAAAGGCGGGGGTGTCAAAGTAGATGTTGTCCAGCCGCTTGCGGGTGCTGTTGGCGCTGGCCAGCAACGGGTCGGCCAGCAGGGCGGCCACGGCGGTGGGCGGCAGGCGCAGTTTGAATTCGATTTCCATGGTGTTTTGCTCCTGGGCGTTGTTCAAAAAATGCCTGCCGCCGTGCCGCAGCGTCGGGCTTACTTGTTCATGTCGCCCATGCACAGGTACTTCAGTTCCACGTAGTCTTCAATGCCGTGGCTGGAGCCTTCGCGGCCCAGGCCCGATTGTTTGACGCCGCCAAACGGCACGTGTTCGGTGGCGATCACACCGGCGTTGATGCCGACCATGCCGTATTCCAGCGCTTCGGCCACGCGGTAGATGCGGCCAATGTCGCGGCTGTAGAAGTAGCTGGCCAGGCCAAACTCTGTGTTGTTGGCGGCGTCGATGGCTTCCTGCTCAGCCGTGAAGCGGAACACGGGGGCAAACGGGCCGAAGGTTTCTTCTTTGGCGCACAGCATGTCGGCGGTAGCGTCGCCGACCACGGTGGGTTCAAAAAACTGGCCGTTGAGCGGGTTGCCGCCCGCCAGCAGCTTGCCGCCCTTGGCAATCGCGTCGGCCACATGGCGGGCCACTTTGGCCACGGCGCTGTCTTCGATCAGCGGGCCGGTGGTCACGCCTGCTTCAAAGCCGTTGCCGACCTTCAAGGTTTTGACCTTGGCGGCGAACTTTTCGACGAACTGGTCGTACACACCGTCTTGCACATAAATGCGGTTGGCGCATACGCAGGTCTGCCCGGCATTGCGGTATTTGCTGGCCATCGCGCCTTCGACGGCGGAGTCGATGTCGGCGTCGTCAAACACGATGAAGGGCGCGTTGCCGCCCAGCTCCAGCGCCAGTTTTTTGATGGTGGGTGCGCACTGCGCCATCAGGATGCGGCCAACTTCGGTGGAGCCGGTGAAGCTCAGATGGCGCACCACGTCGCTGCTGCACAGCACCTTGCCAATGGCAATGCTGTTGTCCGAATCAGCCGTGATGACGTTGAGCACACCCGGCGGAATGCCCGCGCGCAGGGCCAGTTCCGCAGCGGCCAAGGCCGTCAGCGGCGTCAGTTCGGCGGGTTTGATGACCACCGGGCACCCAGCGGCCAGCGCGGGTGCGACCTTGCGGGTGATCATGGCCAGCGGGAAGTTCCACGGCGTGATGGCGGCGCACACACCAATCGGCTGCTTGAGCACCGTCAGGCGGCGGCTGTTGTCAAACTGCGGCAGCGTTTCACCGTTGATGCGTTTGGCCTCTTCGGCAAACCATTCAACAAAACTCGCGCCGTAAGCAATCTCACCCTTGGCCTCGGCAAAGGGCTTGCCCTGCTCGGCCGTCATGATGCGGGCCAGGTCGTCCTGGTTGGCCATCAGCAGCTGGAACCACTTCATCAAAATGGCGTGGCGCTCCTTGCCGGTTTTGTTGCGCCAGGCCGGCCAGGCGGCATTGGCGGCGGCAATGGCGGCTTCAGCGTCCGCCGGGCCGAGGTTGGCCACATCGGCCAGCTTCAGGCCAGTGGCCGGGTCGTTCACGTCAAACCGGCTGCTGCCCGGCGCCCACTGGCCGTTGATGAAGGCGTCGGTCTTGAGCAGGCTGGGGTCGTTGAGCAACGAGATGGGGGAGGTCTTCATGTCCATGAGGGTCTTTCATTTGGAAAAGCAAGGGGTGCAGCGGTGGCTGCGGCTTGGCAGGCCACTGGGCGCGTGTCATTTCAAAGCATAGCGGGTAAGCCGGTGCGGCGTGTGTCACACGGGGTGCAGAGCAGGGTGGCGCAAACTTATAATCAAAAGTTGCGGCGAAGAAGGCTTTTGGCTCTCTTTCAGCCTGTGGTCAGGGGCTTTATGTGCCTGGCTCACCCCATGAATACCAATGAAGACCACTGCAGCCCCATGACCCAATCCACTTCTTCAGCCACGATCTCCGTCGCCGACATTCGCAAAACCTTCCTGGACTTTTTTGCCAGCAAGGGCCACACGGTGGTGCCGTCCTCCTCACTGGTGCCGGGCAATGACCCGACGCTGATGTTCACCAACTCCGGCATGGTGCAGTTCAAGGACGTGTTTTTGGGCACCGACAAACGCAACTACGTGCGTGCCACGTCGGTGCAGGCCTGCTTGCGTGCGGGCGGCAAACACAACGACCTGGAAAACGTGGGCTACACCGCGCGCCACCACACCTTTTTCGAGATGCTGGGCAACTTCAGCTTTGGCGACTACTTCAAGAAAGAAGCGATTGCCTATGCCTGGGAATTACTCACGGTGCACTTCAAGCTGCCGGCCGACAAGCTGTGGGCCACCGTCTACGCCGACGACGACGAGGCCTACGACATCTGGTTGAAGGACATCGGCCTGCCCCCTGAGCGCATCGTTCGCATCGGCGACAACAAGGGCGCGCGCTACATGTCCGACAACTTCTGGATGATGGGCGACACCGGCCCCTGTGGCCCGTGCAGCGAAATCTTCTTCGACCACGGGCCCGACGTGGCCGGCGGCCCCCCGGGCAGCGCCGAACAAGACGGCGACCGCTACATCGAGATCTGGAACAACGTCTTCATGCAGTTCAACCGCACCGAAGACGGTGTGATGCACAAGCTGCCCAAGCCCAGCGTGGACACCGGAATGGGCCTGGAGCGCCTGGCCGCCGTGCTGCAGCATGTGCACAGCAACTACGAGATCGACACCTTCGTGCACCTCTTGGCTGCGGCCAAGCGTGCGGTTCAGTTGGCTTCAT
>JBJXEI010000137.1:0-14018 GCA_046154065.1 Polaromonas sp.
GTCCAGCAGGTTGCCGGTGTTGGATTCTGCTGCAGAAGTGATAGCAGACAAGGCAAGCTTGACCTTGGCATCGTCGCGTTTTGACCGGATTTCTTTCAGCCGGGCGATCTGGCTGTCGCGCACGGCCACGTTGTCGATGTCGCGGGCGTCAATCGCGTCTTCGGTTTTGAGTTTGTACTTGTTGACGCCGACGATCACGTCTTTGCCGCTGTCGATGCGGGCCTGCTTTTCAGCGGCGGCCGCCTCGATTTTCAGTTTGGCCCAGCCGCTGTCCACGGCCTTGACCATGCCGCCCATGGCGTCGACTTCCTCGATGATTTTCCACGCTGCGTCGGCCATGTCCTGCGTGAGTTTTTCCATCATGTAGCTGCCCGCCCACGGGTCCACCACGCTGGTGATGTGGGTTTCTTCCTGAATGATGAGCTGGGTGTTGCGGGCGATACGGGCCGAAAATTCGGTCGGCAGCGCGATGGCTTCGTCAAAGCTGTTGGTGTGCAGGCTCTGGGTGCCGCCAAACACCGCCGCCATGCCTTCGATGGTGGTGCGCACGATGTTGTTGTAGGGATCTTGTTCGGTCAGGCTCCAGCCGCTGGTCTGGCAGTGGGTGCGCAGCATCAGGCTCTTGGGGTTCTTGGCGTTGAAGGCCTTCATGATGCGGCACCACAGCAGGCGGGCGGCGCGCATCTTGGCGATTTCCAGGTAGAAGTTCATGCCCACAGCCCAGAAAAAGCTCAGGCGGGGCGCGAAGTCGTCCACGTCCAGGCCCTTGGCCAGGGCGGTGCGCACATACTCTTGGCCGTCGGCCAGCGTGAAGGCCAGCTCCAGCGACTGGTTGGCCCCGGCTTCCTGCATGTGGTAGCCCGATATTGAGATCGAGTTGAACTTGGGCATGTGCTGCGCCGTGTATTCAATGATGTCGCCAATGATGCGCATGCTGGGCGCGGGCGGGTAGATGTAGGTGTTGCGCACCATGAACTCTTTGAGCACATCGTTCTGGATGGTGCCGCTGAGCTGGTTTTGGGCCACGCCCTGCTCCTCGGCCGCCACCACGTAACCAGCCAGCACCGGCAGCACCGCGCCGTTCATGGTCATGGACACGCTGACGGTGTCCAGCGGGATCTGGTCGAACAGGATTTTCATGTCCTCGACACTGTCGATCGCCACGCCGGCCTTGCCCACGTCGCCCGTCACGCGCGGGTGGTCGCTGTCATAGCCTCGGTGCGTGGCCAGGTCAAACGCCACCGACACGCCCTGCCCGCCCGCAGCCAAGGCCTTGCGGTAAAACGCGTTGGACTCTTCGGCGGTGGAAAAGCCCGCGTACTGGCGAATCGTCCACGGGCGCACGGCGTACATCGTGGCCTGCGGGCCGCGAATGAAGGGCTCAAAACCCGGCAATGTGTTGGTGTAGGGCAGGTCCTTGATGTCCTCGGCCGTGTACAGCGCCTTGACCTCAATGCCGTCAGGCGTGTGCCAGCTCAGCGCGTGGACGTCCCCGCCCGGGGCGGATTTGGCAGCCGACTTGCGCCAGGCCTCCAGGCTGGCCGGGCTGAAGGGGGACGGGGAGGACGATGGTGAAGAAGGGGCTGTGTTGTCTGAACTCATGACCAAATCCGATGTGTTGGAAGGCTGCCTGCAGGGTGCTGCACCCATCCTGCCAGAAGGCTGAACCGTGCAAGCAAAGCGCGTGCAGGCAGTTTACATGATTCATAATTATTTATTCAAAACAATGTTTGGCTTATCATTGCCGCACCATGACATCGACATCCCTGACCCCGCGCGCGCTTTATGAAGAAGTGGCCGAGCTGCTGCGCGAGCGGATCTTCAGCCGCGAGCTGCCGCCCGGCAGTTGGATCGACGAGCTGAAACTCGCCGACAGCTACGGCATCAGCCGCACCCCCCTGCGTGAAGCGCTGAAGGTGCTGGCCACCGAGGGGCTGGTCACGATGAAGGTGCGGCGCGGTGCCTACGTGACCGAGGTCAATGAAAAAGACCTGACCGATGTCTACCACCTGCTCAGCCTGCTGGAGTCTGACGCGGCCGGGGTCGTGGCCGCCACCGCCACACCCGCGCAGCTGGCCGAGCTGCAGTCCCTGCACGACAACCTGGAAGCCGCCACCGGCAACCGCACGCGGTTTTTTGAGGTCAATGAAGCCTTTCACCGCCGCCTGCTGGCCATGGCCGACAACCGTTGGCGCGACCAGATGGTGGACGACCTGCGCAAGGTGATGAAACTCAACCGCCACAACTCGCTGCTCAAAAGCGGGCGCATCGAAGAGTCGCTGGCGGAGCACCGCGCCCTGATGGCCGCGCTGACGGCCGGCCAGGCTGACGCGGCCATACAGTGCATGCGCCAACACTTTGCGAGCGGGCTGGAAGCGGCGATCTGAACGATCTGTGCGATCTGTGCAGCCAGCCGAGCCAAATGCTATATTATTCATAGCAAACCAGGCAATCAAAGCCTAGGCAGACAGGGGTTTTAACCCTTATTTAGCGGCTGAACCCCCTGCCGGGGCCACGGCAAACGTCAAATTGCCCCACAGGCTGTCCCAGTCGATGTTTTTGACCCCCACAGCCGGCACCATATGCACCACGCTGACCATCCACGGCCCGGCGTATGGCAGGCTGAAGGTGGCCTTGCCGTCGGCCAGGGTGGTGCTGCGAATGATGAGGGTCTGGCCTGCGTCCGGGCCAGCCCCCTTGTGCCAGGCCTTGAGCAGCGCGCCCGCCAGGGGCTTGCCTTCAAACAGCACCTGAATGCCCAGCTGCCCGCCCGGCACCAGGGCCAGCGGGTCGTTCAGGGGCACCACCTCCAGCGTCTGGCCGACCACCACACCAAAGGTCGGGTCAGCCAGCCGAGGCGCTGGGCCTTGCGCCTGCAGCAGTGTTTTGACAAAGCGCCGGTAGCGCTCCCGGCCCGGCTTTTTGTCAGTGCCTGCCGCTTCACGCCGGGCTTTGATGAAGTCCAGCCCCTCGTCATGCAGGTAGGCATGAAATCGGTCGGCCGACAGCGAAATGGTGTTGGGCTGGCTGTCAAACGTCAGCACCGTGGTGCCCGCCGTGGCCAGCCGCAACGGCAGCTCGGCCACCGCGCCGCGCAGGGCCAGCAGCGGCAACAGGTCTTGCGCACCGGCGGCGGTGTGCGCCCGCAGCGCCACGGTTTGCGGGGCTGAAAAGCCCAGCGCGTGGCCCTCAAAAAACTCGCCCACCCGCAGGCCAACGCGGGCGGTGTCCCCCACCGGCAGCGGCGCAGCCACGGGCACCATCCAGAACTCGTGGGCGTGCAGCGGTGCAGCCATCAGCGCGCTGGCGGCCAAAACACTGGCGGCGAACCGGAGGAAGCGTGAAAACTTGAGCGGGGCAACGAGCATGGGAGGTCCATTTAACAAAAGCGGCTGCAACCGATACGCAGCAGCCAGACGGGTGGATGAAAGAAATGCGCAACCCAAATTCACGCGCTTGCCAACTTGTCAGAACCCGCCGGGCTGAGCCAATCCCCTGCAGAGTCCAAGGCCGATGCGGTGCCAACAACAGCGCCGAGACGCCTGGTTTTGGCGGAAGCGGTCAACCGCTCGACCTCACCATTTTCATAACATTTAAGGCCGATTTAAGACCTGTTTCAGCCCCCTACTTCTACATTGACACACCCAAAACCACAGGTTGAATGCGCGTCCAAATGCCGTTCAAACAGCGTGTGAAGACGGGTTTTTATAACGCTCACTCCAACCAATGTGCCTAACTTAGGGAAATGTCATGAGTCAACTTCAGTCTTACCTATCGTCCCCCAAATACGGCTACGACTTTGTCGTCGCCACCACGCAAGCCAGCATCAACGCCACGATGAAGGAATACCTGAGCGACGCTGGCCAGCCGCAAGTCATCATGTGCTACGTGATGAATGCCCAAGGCGTGGCCACCGCGATTGACTACGCCACCCTCAAGGCCAACGCAAAGGGCAGTGACCCGTTTGCTGTGCCCAACAATGCGGATGTGAGCACCAACCAGGACATTAAAAACCTGTCGGACGCTTACTTTTTGTACGCTTTCAAAGCCAGCGTTGGCCTGCCGCCTGGCTACGCCCCCGCCGCCATTCCAGACATCGTGACCTTGGGGGGCAACACGGCTTCGGTGACTTACAACATGATGTGCTCGACCTTTGAAGTCACCCAGGCGACCTACGGGCCGCGCGGCATCGTGAGCTGGCTCAACCAGTCGCAGCCCAACGGCGCGGCTTGGCTGTTCACCTCGCAGGTGGACTTGCGTTTGGGCATTGCAGACGCCAGCGCCTACAGCCGGCTACCGGCGCCGGTGCAGGCGCAAATTAAAAACCTGGGCGGCAATGCCTTCAGCGTCCAGCAGCTGTTGTTTGACCTGGACAACGCTGCGTTGGAGACCGTGCCCGTGATCACAGGGGTCGCGCCAGGATCTGACCTTTACGGCGCACTGCAAAAAATGTTTTTAGGCGCTTACTTCACCGCCTTGCAAAAAAACGGCCAGCCGGTGCTGAGCTACTCCATCACGCAAAGCGAGGTGCCGCCCTCCACCTTGACATTGACCGATCTGAATATGCAGGTCAGCCCGTTTGTGGGGGACAACGGCCAGCCTGTGCCGCAGCCAAGCAACGACCAGAAAAACCTGGCGACCCTGTCGTACCTGTGCGCAGCCAATGGCCACCAGTTGCCAGCGGCGTCCCCCTTCACCTGGAACTGGGTGGATGCCAGTCAGGCCTCGCTCTACCACGGCGTGATTGCGATCAACCGCAACACACTGGCCGCCTACTACGCCAGCTTGCTGACCCCGCTGGTGATGAAGTCCTGCCTGAAACCAAGCACCAGCGTGACCGCGCACATGATGGGCAGCCTGGACACCACCTGGAACCTCGTGGCCTACCAGACCCCCACGGCGACTTACCCCGCCAGTGGCGACACCGTGCTGACCCTGTCTTACAGCGGCGCGGCCGACAACAACGACAAGTCCGGTCTGACCTATGGCGAATTTGACCTGCACACCGACTACACCTGCAGCGTGTCCTTCAAGGACAGCACCATCGTGATCGTGCAGCACATGGTGATCTGGACCAAGGTGGTGTTTGACTACAGCTCAGCGGACGGCAACGTGGTGGACAAAACCATCACCGACACCTACACCCTGTCGATCGATCAAAACGGCCAGCTCCAAACGGTCATGACCACCGCCACGGTGGACAACTCCCAGGACCCGGACTTTGGCTGGTTCATCAAGCTGATTTCAGACTTTCAGGACCTGATCAACAAAATCAAGGACTACGCCACTGGCGTGGCAGCGACGCACCTGGCCGACATACCCGCGCAGGACGTTCGTAACTTTGTGTTCCCTGGCGGTAGAACCTTTACCTACAAGGACGTGAGCTTTTCAGGCAATCAAGACTTGGTCTCGCACATCACGTATGTCCAGCCATCGTCCTTGCAATACATGGCCTGAGCACCAGCAAACTCCACAAGAAACACATCATGAACACAAGCTCAACCCCTGCAGCGGCTGCACTGCAAGCCGCTCAAAACACCCCTGTCCTGACGTATTCCTCGGAGCTGATGCAGAACTACAAGCAGGCTCAGATCATGTCGCCAGATGCCCAGTTCGAGGCCCTGCAAACCGACACCGGCTTGTCGCTGTTGTTCTCCGTGGGCACCGACGGGGCCATGTACCTCACGCAGGAATCCACCGGCGACATCAACCATGCCAACGGCTGGTCAAAAAGCAATATCAGCGCGGCAACCCTGGCAGCTGACTTTGCCGGAAAAACTGGCGTCAAAGTCAGCGCCTTCGATGTGGCGCAGTCCGTCAACACCGGCGCAATGGACTTGGCCATGGTGCTGGGCGACGGCACCAACAGCCACCTGTACCTGAGCCTGGGCAATTCCGCCAGCAACACCGCGTGGACCGCCCAACCGGTATGGACCGCCTGCGCGTTTGACGACCCGAACAACCCGCAGCCGGTGCTGGTGATTTCCCAGGTTTTTTTGAGCGAAGCAGCAGATGGGCAGTACATCGTGGTGGATGTGCTGCGTGACCCGAGCAGCCCCACCAAGCTGGTGCGGCGTTACTACATCGACCCCGCCAAAACCGGCGGCTATGCCTGGCACCCACATGACCTGAGCATCGACCTCATGGCCGACCGCTACAGCAGTTGCCTGGGTCGACAAGCAGGACAGACCATTGACGGGCTGTACACCATCGGACACACAGGCAGCAGTGCCCAGTTCACCTACCAGCCGCTGTACAACGTGTGGAACCCCGGCATTCCAGCGTCACCCGCTCGTCTGGCGCTGCCAGGCAACTTGGTGCCTGACGCCATTGCCACCTGCCGCAACAGCGACAACACCACAGACCTGTACGCAACCGCCCAAGGCGCGCTGTACTACTTTGCCAGCACCAACCAGAAAGATGGGGCCGTGGCCGTGGCGGTTGACACCAGCGTGCTCTACAGCGGCGTATCCAAATTGTTAGCCTACGTGAGCTTTGGCAAGGTGGTGGTCTGGGGACTCAACGGCTCCGATCAGGCGTTCTACACAGCCTGCGCCAGCGGACAGCAAGGCTCGGCCCATGCGTTCAGCGAACCGTTGCCTATTGCCACGGGCGTCGAACTGCTCAGCCCTTACATGAACCGTGCGGACAGTGGCAATACTTTTTTTGCGGCTGCTGGCAACCAGCTGTACAAGTTCATCCAGTCGTGCGACTCCACGTTGTGGACACGGCAGCAAATCACACTGCCAGCGTTGAGCTTGACCACACCAGCACAAAAGTTCAGCTCCTACACCACCAGACTGCAGCTGACTGACACGGCTTTGCAGGTGCTGGCCGGCGTGCCACTGATGGTCAGCGCGCAAACCCGCTGCGCTTTCTACATCAACCACCTGTACTACGTGCTGGACACCACGCCGGTGAGTATCTGCACCGACACGGCGGGCAGCATCACCTTGATTGAAGCGGTCGGAAACCTGACGGCAACACGGCTTCACGTCAGCGCTGGTGCGGGCCCGGGCATTGACATCAATCCGATGGACAAGCCCATGAACAAGATGGCAACGCTCAGTTCAGCCGACAGTGTGCAAAACGCACAAATCCAAAGCTCCAACGGCAGCAGCCGCGCCTTGGTCGCGCCCGGTACTTCGTCGAATCAACTGGCCGCAGTGGCCAGCGCTGTGCAGGGCTTGAGCCAGTCCTACCAACAGCAAGCCGCCACCATGACCACAGCGGTCAAACGGCCCATGGGGTACTTGAAGCTCACCGCTGCACCGCCCACCGGATTTGACGACGCCATATCTGTGGCGATTGGCGACTTGTTCAACTGGCTGGCCTCCGGCGTTCAGGCCCTGGTGCAGATTGTCAAAAACGCAGCCTCAGACGTGTGGCACTTCATCGCCACGATTGCTGGCAAGGTGTACAGCGCCGTACTCGACACCGTGGAAGCGGTGGTGGGTGCGCTGCAGTGGGTGTTCAATGCCATCAAAACCACCATTGAAGACCTGATCGCCTTTCTGGAGTTTTTGTTTGAATGGGCCGACATCACGCGCACGCAAAAAGTGCTGAAAAACCTCACCAAGCTGTGGCTCAACAGCCAGGTCGATGACATCTTGGTGGTCAAAGGGCAGTTTGACAGCATGATTGCCAATGTTGAGAAAAGCATCAACGCATGGGCCGGCATTGACCACTGGGGCGGTTTGGGCGCCGCGGCCACCGCACCCTTGAACAGCTCATCGACCCCGGCAGCGGGGCAAAACGCACCGTCCACCCTGTTGTCCAGCCACTTCCAGGGCAACGCTGGCAACTTGACGCAAACCAACCCGCCACCGCCGCCGGTACCCAGCAGCAACCCGATTGATGTGTTGTTCCAGGCTCTGAAAGCCGAAGGCGCCGTCATGGACAACGTACTGGGCGCTTTGTCGGATTTGGCTGGCCAATGGCCTTCACTCAGTTTGGAGCAAGCATTGACCAAACTCATCGCCATCCTGGCTGACGGCGTGCTGAGCAGCGCGCAAGTGGTGGTGGACGCGCTGTTGGATATTTTGTACGACGTAGCCAAAGCCGCATTGGCGGTGCTGGACACACCGGTCTACATCCCTGTGGTGACAGACATCTTGTCCGAGTTCGGCGTGCCCTCGATCTCCATGCTGGACCTGTTTTGCTGGATTGCAGCAGTACCCGTCACTTTGGCCTACAAGGCGGCTCACAACGCCGCACCCTTTCCAGACAACGCCGACACACGCTTTTTGATCAGCAGCACGAGTTTTTCGGACGTGCAAAAAGCGTTCTCAACACCACAAGCCGTCCGAGCCCAAGCCGTGCCACCAACTGGCCTCGGCCTCGCGCTGACATCGCCCTTGCTGGCAGCCAAAGGACCTTTACTCAGCACAGAGGCAGCGTTGTACGAGCCCATCGGGGTGGGGCCCTTGTCACTGTCGCCGTCATCGGCCAACTCCGTGTTTATTCTGGGTCACATGGGAGCAGCCTTTTTTACGCTGATGTCATGTTTTGTGGACCCCTTCGAAGCCGCCGATAAAACTGGGGACACCACCTTGGCCGTAGCTTCCGGCATTTTGGCCATCCTCGCCGGGGCCAGTGTGGGGTTGGCCGTGGTCCTGTCACCGCAGCATCCGATTCAAAACACAGCCGTGGTGTGGGTCAACCGCGCCACGCTGGGGATGCGAGTGCTGGGAAAACTGGTTTTTTGCGGCCCCGCGCAAGAAAAGTTCGGCGCAGCCTCAGGCATCATGAACAGGCTCAAAGTGGCCGATGGGCGTGCCACCGGAGCGATAGTCGACGCTATCTTGGTCATTCCAGCGGCGGTGTGTTCATGCTGGCACTTTTATGAGCTCTCGCAGATCAGCGCAGGCGCCAGCCGCAGCAACGCCATCATTGAAGAAACTGCCAACATGACGGCCTACCTCAGCCGCATCGGCTACTCCACCGCAGTCAATACCGAAGGCGTTCCGCAAGCCGTCGCAATTGGAGCGATGGTGGTGTCCAACGTTTGCTATGCAGGCCTGGAAGTCGCAGAAGCCGTGGTTGGATTTCAAGAAAGCTGATCACAAGCAGCTCATCTGTTCAGTCCACATGCGTGGACTGGAACGGGGTCACCGCTCAAAAACGGTAGACCCCTCTTGTCGGTTGAGCGCAGTTGATGCGTCGGTCTGGAAATTACCGCAGCGCGCAAGTTCGTTCGATCTCAAGCGAGCTCGGCATCGTCACGCTGTGGCTTTGCGCCGCCAGCGCCATCACCTCTTGTGGCGGCAGGTGTTTGAGGCGGTGGTCGCTCCAGACCTGCCGCCAGCGCCTGGCCCCTGGCTGGCCATGGCGCAGACCCAGCATGTGGCGGGCAATGGCGCTGAACGGGGTGCCGTGTTCGGCCGCTTCCCGGGCCATGTAGGCCACCATGTCAGCTTCCACCGACTCACGGGTGATATCGGTGGGCGTTGCGCCGAAGAAGTCTGCGTCCCATGACGCCATCCACCAGGGGTTGTGGTAGGCCTCACGGCCCACCATCACGCCATCGGTGTGCTGAAGCTGCTCGGCCACCTGGGCAGTTTGGGTGATGCCGCCGTTGATGGCAATCGTCAGGTGCGGAAAGTCGGTTTTGAGGCGGTGCACCATCTCATAGCGCAGCGGCGGGACTTCGCGGTTTTCCTTCGGGCTCAGGCCCTTGAGCCAGGCGTTGCGCGCGTGGACGATGAACACCCGGCAGCCCGCATCCGCCACGGTGCCGACAAAGTCCCGCACAAAATCGTGGCTTTCGGTCTTGTCAATGCCAACGCGGTGCTTGACGGTAACCGGTACGCCCACGACGTCCACCATGGCCTTGACGCAGTCGGCCACCAGCTGCGGTTCGGCCATCAGGCAAGCACCAAAGGCCCCGCGCTGCACCCGCTCGCTCGGGCAGCCGCAGTTGATGTTGATCTCGTCATACCCCCACTGCTCCCCCAGCTGCGCGCAGCGCGCCAGGTCCGCCGGGTCACTACCGCCCAGTTGCAGAGCCACGGGGTGCTCCTCGGCATTGAAACGCAGGTGCCGCGCCACGTCACCATGGATCAGCGCGCCGGTGGTCACCATTTCGGTGTACAGCAGGGCGTGCCGGGACAGCAGCCGGTGAAAGTAGCGGCAGTGGCGGTCGGTCCAGTCCATCATGGGCGCGACGGACAGGCGCCAGGGCTGCGAGGCAGCAGGTGAGAAAACAGGTGGGGAAGCGGTCGGGAGCATGTGCTGATTGTCCCAAAAACCGCTCCACACACCGGCACGCGCCCGAGCGAAGAAAATCACACCGCTGTTTGTGTGCCGCCACACTGGCCGCCATGGCTTGCAGGGCACACGTCGCTGGTCTGCAGAATCGGTGTTTTCGGGGTGGGGCCGGACAGTGGCCGCAGGTAACATCAGCGCCATCTTGCTGCCCATTGGCACCCACCGCTGGTCAGCCCGCCCTGGCGCGTGCTGTGCGGCCCGCCCAACTGCCTCCTCAGGACGACCACCATGCCCACCTCCTTGAATGTTGCGTCGCCACGCGCCGACAGCTGCCCGGTGACACCGCTTGCACCCCGCATCACCCGGCCTGCGGCTGTGCTGCTGGCCGCGTCGCTGCTGGCGGCCTGCGCCTCCACCCCGATGCCGCCGTGGGTGCCCGCCACCCTGCGCAGCGCACCGTCTGCCACGCCCGCACCGTCTGGCGTGGCCGCCTCGCCAGCGCCAGCCCCCGCCGCAGGGGTGCAAACCTTTGCCGTGCCAGCGCCCTCCCTGGGCGCGGTGCCACTGACCCCCACCACACCACCCTACAGCGCCGCTGTTGCCGCACGGTTCCCCGCACCCAGCGTCAGCTACAGCACGCCAGGCCTTCAGCCCGGGCGCAGCAGTTTCAGCACCCCCACTGAGGTCAGCAGTTGGCTGCTGGCGCAAGCCAGTGCTGCCCGTGCTGCAACCACCGCCCCCGTGGCAGCGGCGGTGGTGTCCATCGGCCGGTCACAGCGGGGCGAAGCCGTGCAGGCCCTGGTGCTGACCCGCGCCGTGGCCACCGACGCTGCCAGCCTGCTGGCAACGGGCCGGCCCACCGTGCTGCTGCTGGCACCACAAGGCGACAACGCTCCGGCTGCCACCGAGGCGTTGCTGGTCGTGGCCCGCGAGCTGGCACAAGGCCTGCTACGGCCGTCGCTGGAAAAAATCAACGTCCTGGTGGTGCCCAACGCCAACCCTGACGCCACGCCCTACACGGCAGCGTCCCCCACGCTGCGCCCTTTGACCGACAACGACCACCTGGCACTGCTGAGCCCTGAAAGCCAGGCACTGGCGGCGCTGGTACGCGACTACCGGCCCGCCGTGGTGGTGGACGTGCGGGAGTACGAGGCTGGCGGCAGACCGGTCAACCTGTTCATGGACAAGTTCGGGGCGCAGCCCAGGTTTGACGCGCTGTTTCAGTACGCCACCACCGCCAACACACCCGAGCTGCTCACGCGTGCGTCGGAAGAATGGTTTCGCAGGCCGCTGCTGGCGGCGCTGAAGCAGCAAGGCCTGAGTGTGGAATGGGTGCACAGCACTTCGGCCGACATGGCGGACAAACGGGTGTCCATGGGCGGTGTGCAACCGGATTCGCTGCGCAACGTCAGTGCGTTGAAAAACAGCATTGGCCTGCGGGTGGAAAGCCGGGGGGCCGGGCTGGGGCAGCAGCACATCCAGCGGCGGGTGCACACGCAGGTCACTGCGCTGTCCAGCCTGCTGGCCAGCACCGCCCAGCGCGCGGCTGACCTGGGCCAGTTGCGCCCGTTCTTTGACAAGGAAGTCGCTGCACTGGCCTGCACCGGCCAGGCGGTGGTACGAGCCACGCCGGTGGCTGCCCAGTACGACCTGCAGGTGCTGGACGCCACCACCGGAGTCGACAAAACACTGACCGTGGACTGGGAGTCCGCACTGGCGCTGAACCGCCTGACGGTGCGCGCCCGGCCTTGCGGCTACTGGTTGTCTGCCACGTCAGGTACCGCCGTTGACCGCCTGCTGATGCATGGCGTGAAGGTGCTGCAAGTCGCAGACGCAGGCGCGGTGCTAGCCGACAGTTTCAACAGCCCAACTGCAGCTGGAGCAGTCACCCTGACCCGCAGCCTGGTGGACGTGCCGCGCGGCAGCTACTACGTGCCCCTGAACCAGCCCCTGGGCAACCTGGTCATCGCCGCCCTGGAGCCCGACACCCCGTTCAGCTTTCTCAGCCAGCGTGTGGTGGCAGACCTGCCCGCCGTCGCCCGCGTGATGGCGCCGCCGGTGGTCAGGCTGCAAGAGCTGCCCTGAACGGGACAGGCGAAAACCGACGCATTGCTGCACACTGCGGTTTTCAACGCTCGGGACTTCTGATGATCGACCTGCACTACTGGCCCACACCCAACGGCTGGAAAATTTCCATCATGCTCGAAGAGTGCGGCCTGCCCTACCGGCTGGTCCCTGTGAACATCGGCAAGGGCGAGCAGTTCACCCCCGAGTTTCTGGCCACCAGCCCCAACAACCGCATGCCCGCCATCGTCGACCACGCCCCAGCGGGTGGCGACGCGCCGCTGGCGGTGTTTGAAAGCGGGGCCATCCTGATCTACTTGGCCGAAAAAACCGGTTTCTTCTTGCCCACCAACGGGCAAGCCCGCAGCCAGACGCTGCAATGGCTGATGTGGCAGATGGGCGGGCTGGGTCCCATGGCCGGACAAAACGGCCACTTCCTGCTGTACGCGCCGGAGCAAGTGCCCTACGCCATTGACCGCTACGGCAAGGAAGTGGACCGCCTCTACGGCGTGCTGGATGGGCAACTCGCCCGCACCGATGCCTTTGTGGCGGGCGCGGACTATTCGATTGCCGACATGGCGATTTTCCCGTGGGTGCGCACGCACAAGGCGCAGCTCATTGACCTGGGCCGGTTCCCGCACATCGAGCGCTGGTACAACGCACTGTTCGAGCGCCCGGCCGTCAAACTTGGGCTGGACCTAGGCAAGGACTTGCGCGCACCGGGCCTGACAGACGAAGCCCGTAAGGCCCTGTTCGGGCAAACCGCCAGCAGCGTGCGGGGAGGCCATCATGTCCAAGCCTGAACCGATGATCGAATTTTTCTTCGACTGTTCCAGCCCCTGGACCTACCTGGCGTTTCGCAACCTGCTGCCCCTGGCAGCGCGGCTGAACGTGGCGATTGACTGGCGGCCGGTGCTGGTCGGCGGGATTTTCAACGCAGTCAACCCCGGGGTGTACGCCGCGCGGGAAGACTGGAAC
This sequence comes from Polaromonas sp., assembly GCA_046154065.1. GTDB lineage: Bacteria > Pseudomonadota > Gammaproteobacteria > Burkholderiales > Burkholderiaceae_C > Polaromonas. Next base: position 13,252 of record JBJXEI010000137.1, read on the forward strand.
TCCGCCAAGAACCGCTACATCCTGAAAGACGTTCAGGACTGCGCGGGGGCCATTGGTGTGGACATGCACTTCCCGCCCAAAATCTTCCCGGTCAACAGCGTCAAAGCCATGCGCTGCTGCCTGTGGATCGCCCAGGACCCGGTGGCGCAACCGACACTGCAGGCCTTCATTGAAGCGGTGTTCGCGGCCTACTTCACCCGGCAGGAAGACATTGCCCATGACGAGGTGCTGGCCCGCATTTGCCAGAGCGTCGGCATCGACACCGACGCGTGTCTGGCCGGCATGACGCTACCGCCCATCAAGGACCAGCTCAAGGCCAACACCGACGAAGCCATGCGGCGCGGGGCCTTTGGCTCGCCCACGTTTTTCATCGGCGAGGACATGTACTTTGGCAACGACCGCCTGCCGCTGGTCGAAGCCGCCGTGCGGCGGGCCGCCAGCGTTTAACGACCTGTCCTTCTTAATGCGCCGGTGCAGCCGCAGGCAGCGGCTCGGAATGCGTTAGCACGTGCTGCACCATGGCCCGGGCCAGCTCCTGTTCACTCAAGAAAACGGCGACCTGCTGGTCCTTGGGCTGGTCTTTGTCCTCTTCAGCCAGCAGCCTGGCCTCGGCTTCACTGTGGGTGCGCAGCACGGTTTTGATCTGCGGGTTCAGCACCCGTGCGGTGGCCATCATCTGCCGCACGCCCAGCGTGTCGGGCGTGGCGATCACCAACATGCGGGCGGTGGCAATGTGCGCCTGCACCAGCACCTCCGGATCGGCCGCG
>JBJXEI010000138.1:0-7533 GCA_046154065.1 Polaromonas sp.
AACCCAGCGACATCAACCTGAAAAAGCTGTTTGAGAAAGTGGAGCTGCCCCTGGACCGCAGCGACTTGTCCGACGCGCCTGTGTTTCAGGGCGGGCCCGTGCAGACCGAGCGCGGTTTTGTGCTGCATGAGTCCATGATGCCCGGCCTGGAGTCGGTGTACGCCTCCACCATGAGCATTCCGGGCGGTCTGGAGATGACCACCTCCAAGGACGTCCTCGAAGCGCTGTCCACCGGAGCCGGGCCGCGCAAGGTGTTTGTCTCGCTCGGCTACTCCGCTTGGGGGGAGGGCCAGCTGGAGTCGGAAATCTCCGACAACAGCTGGTTGACTGTCGCGGCCGACATCGACGTCATTTTTGACACCCCGGTGGCCGAACGCTATGACCGGGCCATGGGCTTGCTGGGCCTGCAAAGCTGGATGCTGTCGCCCGACGCGGGCCACGCGTGAGCCTGTCGGCCATGGCACCGCCCTCGCCGCCGCAGTTGCCTTCCTTGCCGATCCGGCAACAAACCTTTCTGGCGTTTGACTTTGGGCTGCGCCGCACCGGCGTGGCCAGTGGCAATGTGCTTACGCGCACGGCCACGCCGCAGTCGACGGTGGTCGTGCCTGTCAACGCCAAAGCCGAGGCCCGATTGCAGGCCGTGGCCCAGCGCATCACCGATTGGCAGCCTGACGCGCTGGTCGTGGGTGTGCCGTTCCACCCCGACGGTGCGCCGCATGAGAACACGGTGCGGGCGCAGAAGTTTGCCCGTCAGCTGCGGGCCCGTTTTGGCCTGCCCGTGTTTGAAGTCGATGAGCGTTACAGCACCACCGAAGCCCTGGCCGGGGGCGCCAAAGACGCCGACGCCGCGTCGGCCTGCATCATTCTTGAACAGTTTTTGAGGAGCCTTCCATGAACCGAACCCCATGCGCTCTGGGTGGCCACGCATGAGCAGCCTGACCCTGAACGCCGAAGCGTTGTACGGCGAATTGCTCATCGGCATGCGCGGCCTGATTGCCAGCCTGCCGCAACCTCCGATGCTGGTGGGGGTGGCGTCCGGTGGCGTGTGGCTGGCCCAGCGGCTGCAGCACGACCTGGCACTGCCGGGCATGCCGGGCGTGCTGTCGTCGGCCATGCACCGCGATGATTTTTCCCAGCGCGGCATGGCCTCGGGCGGGCCTACGCAGCTGCCGTTTGATGTCAATGGCGCTCACCTGGTGGTGGTCGACGACGTGCTCTACACCGGCCGCACCATCCGCGCAGTGCTCAATGAGTTGTTCGACTACGGCCGGCCCGCCAGCGTGAAGCTGGTGGTGCTGGTCGACCGGGGTGGGCGCGAGCTGCCGGTGCAGCCCGACCTGGCGGTGGCGCGCGTGTCGCTGCCCGCCGAGCAAAGCCTGGAACTGGCGCGCGACGCGCAGGGCGGCTTCAGCGTGGAAGTGCGCCAGCGCCAGACCCCGTAATCCTCATTCATCCCCAAACGCCATCAGTCCAACCCCAGCGTTTTTCAGGAGCCCCGCGTGCTGTACCGACGAAACCCACAACTCAATAAAAACGGCGAGCTGATCCATCTGCTGTCGATCGAAGGGCTGCCCAAAGCCATCCTGACGCAGATCCTCGACACCGCCGCCAACTTCGTGTCCGTCAGCGACCGCGAGGTGAAAAAAGTCCCGCTGATGCGCGGCAAAAGTGTGTTCAACCTGTTTTTTGAAAACTCGACCCGCACCCGCACCACGTTCGAGATCGCGGCCACCCGCCTGTCGGCCGATGTGATCAACCTGGACATCGCCCGGTCGTCCGCGTCCAAGGGCGAGTCCTTGCTCGACACCATTGCCAACCTCAGCGCCATGGCGGCCGATGTGTTTGTGGTGCGCCACAGCGAGTCGGGCGCGCCCTACCTGATCGCCCAGCATGTGGCCCCGCATGTGCACGTCATCAACGCGGGCGACGGCCGCCATGCTCACCCGACCCAGGGCCTGCTCGATGTGTTCACCATCCGGCATTACAAAAAAGACTTCAGCAACCTGACAGTGGCCATCGTCGGTGACGTGCTGCATTCCCGTGTGGCGCGTTCGGACATCCACGCCCTGACCACGCTGGGCTGCGCCGAAGTGCGGGTGGTGGGCCCGAAAACCCTGGTGCCTGCCGACATGGCGCAGATGGGGGTCCGGGTCTGCAACACCCTGGAAGAAGGCATCAAGGGGGCGGACGTCATCATCATGCTGCGGCTGCAGAACGAGCGCATGTCCGGCGCGCTGCTGCCCAGCAGCCAGGAGTTTTTCAAGAGTTTTGGCCTGACGCCGGAAAAACTCCAGTGGGCCAAGCCCGACGCCATCGTGATGCACCCGGGCCCCATCAACCGGGGGGTGGAAATCGACTCCGCCGTGGTGGACGGCACCCAAAGCGTGATCTTGCCGCAGGTCACTTTCGGCATTGCGGTGCGCATGGCCGTGATGAGCATTGCAGCAGGGAATGAAGCATGAAAGTACTGATCCAAAACGGCCGCGTGATGGACCCCGCCACGGGGCTGGACGCAGTGGGCGACGTGGCCATTGCGGCCGGCCGCATTGTCTCGCTCAGCGGTGTGCCTGCCGACTTCGCGCCCCACAAAATCATTGACGCCAGTGGCTGCATCGTCGCCCCCGGCCTGATTGACCTGCAGGCCCGCCTGCGCGAGCCCGGCCATGAACACGAAGGCATGCTGGAAAGCGAGCTGGCCGCGGCCGTGGCAGGCGGCGTGACCAGCCTGGTCTGCCCGCCCGACACCGACCCGGTGCTGGACGAGCCCGGCCTGGTTGAAATGCTGAAGTTCCGCGCTGAAAAGCTGCACCAGGCGCGGGTGTTCCCGCTGGGCGCGCTGACCCGTGGTCTGCAGGGCGAAGCCCTGACCGAGATGGTGCAGCTGACCGAGTCCGGCTGCGTCGGTTTCAGCCAGGCCGAGGTCCCCCTGGGCAATACCCAGGTGCTGATGCGTGCGCTGCAGTACGCCGCCACCTTTGGCTACACGGTCTGGCTGCGCCCACAAGAAATTCACCTGGGCAAAGGCGTGGCTGCCAGCGGCCCGCTGGCCACCCGGCTGGGTTTGAGTGGTGTGTCCGTGGTGGCTGAAACCATCGCCCTGCACACGATTTTTGAACTGGTGCGTGCCACCGGCGCGCGGGTGCATCTGTGCCGCATCAGCAGTGCCGCCGGGGTGGCGTTGGTGGCGCGGGCCAAGGCCGACGGCCTGGCCGTGACGTGCGACGTGAGCATCAACAGCCTGCACCTGACCGACGTGGACATTGGTTACTTCGACAGCCGCATGCGCCTGAACCCGCCGCTGCGCCAGCAGCGTGACCGCGACGCGCTGCGCGCCGGTCTGGCCGACGGCACCATCGACGTGCTGGTGTCCGACCACACCCCGGTCGACGCCGATGCCAAGACGCTGCCGTTTGCCGAGGCCGAACCTGGTGCGACCGGGCTGGAGCTGCTGCTGAGCCTGGCCTGCAAATGGGCCGATGAGACCGACGCCGGGCTGATGCGCGCCCTGGCCGTGCTGACGTCCGAACCCGCCCGTGTGCTGGGTGACGCGCTGGGCACGCTGTCTGCCAGCGCCGGCCGCCTGGTCAAGGGCGGGGTGGCCGATGTGTGTGTGTTTGACATGGCCAGTGACTGGACCGTGACCGCCGCTGCGCTGCGCAGCCAGGGCAAACACACCCCGTTTTCAGGCTACCAGCTGCCCGCCCGCGCCCGCTGGACGCTGGTCGGCGGCCAAGTGGCGTTTGAAGCGCCGCGCGCTTCCGCCTGACGACGCGGCAACCCATGAAATTGCTCAAAGTCCTCTGGACCCTGCTGCGCGCCATCCGCCATGCCTTGGTCGGCTACTGGACGATCAAAACGCTGTTCCCCCGCATCACCCAGGCCGACCAGGAGGCGCGGGTCAACGTCTGGGCGCGGCAGATGCTGCGGATCGTCGGCATCGAGCTGGTGGTGGTGGGCTCGCCACCTGCCAGCGGACCGGTGCTGCTGGTGGCCAACCACATTTCCTGGCTGGACATTCTGGTCATGCACGCCGCCCGCCACTGCCGGTTTGTCTCCAAGTCGGACGTCAAGGCGTGGCCGCTGGTGGGCACCTTTGCCGATGGCGCCGGCACGCTGTATGTCGAGCGTGAATCCCGCCGCGACGCGCACCGCGTGGTCGGCCAGATGGCCGAGCGCCTGAAGGCCGGTGACATCCTGGCCGTGTTCCCCGAAGGCACCACGGGCGACGGCATCACGCTGTTGCACTTTCATGCCAACCTGATCCAGGCGGCGATCGAGGCGGCGGTGCCCATCCAGCCGGTCGGGCTGAAGTTTCTGGACGCCGCCTCGGGCGACACCAGTTTTGCGCCCAGTTATGTGGGCGACGAAACCCTGCTGGGCTCGATCTGGCGAACCCTGACCGCGCCGCCCCTGAAAGCCGTGGTGGTGTTTGGCGCCGCCCAATCTGCCGACGGGCGCAATCGCCGTGCATGGGCGCAGTCCCTGCGGGACGACATCGAGCAGCTGCGCTTGCTTTGAAGCGCGGGCGTTAAGCCGGCACTTCGCGCGGGAAGGTCACCACGTGGTCCACTTCGGCGCGGATGCCGATCCACTCGCCCAGCGCGTGGTTGTGGTGGGACGGCACATGCGCCATCACCGTCTCGCCAGTGTGCAGGCGCAGTGTGTACAAAAACTCGGACCCGCGAAACGCCTTGCGCACAATCTGCGCCTTGGTCGGCGCGTCGTCGTCGTGCACGATGTCGTCGGCCCGCAGCAGCACGTCACACAGCCCGTCGGCGTAGGCCGTGGGCAGCGGGCACTCCTGCATGTCAACCAGGTCCCCCAGCGCGGTGTGCACCACCACGTTGTCGCCGCGCTGCGTGATGTGCGCAGGCGCAAACGTGCCGTGGCCGATGAAGTCCGCCACAAAACGGGTGGCCGGGCGGTGGTACAGCGCGTAGGCGTCGTCCCATTGGTGCAGCTGGCCCTCATGCATCACGCCGATGCAGTCGCCAATGGCAAAGGCCTCGAGCTGGTCATGGGTGACAAACAGCGCCGTGGCACCGGCTTCCTTCAGAATGCCGCGCACCTCATGCGCCAGCCGCTCGCGCAGGTCCACGTCGAGGTTTGAAAACGGCTCGTCCAGCAGCAATAACCGGGGCCGGGGGGCCAGCGCCCGGGCCAGCGCCACGCGCTGCTGCTGTCCGCCTGACAGCTCATGCGGAAACCGCTGGTGCACCGTGCCCAGGCCGACCAGCGCCAGCACCTCGGTCACGCGCTGGGCGCGCTCGGCAGCGGGCAGGTGGGCAATGCCAAAAGCCACGTTCTGCGCGGCATTCATGTGCGGGAACAGTGCGTAGTCCTGAAACACCATGCCAATGCGGCGCTCCTCGGCGGGCATGTGGTCCCTGGCGCTGCTGACAACCTGGTCGCCCAGGCGAATGGTGCCGGTCTGCGCCCGCTCCAGCCCCGCCACCGCGCGCAGCAGCGTGGTTTTGCCGCAGCCCGAGGGGCCGATCAGCACCCCGATCTCCCCAGCCTGCAGCGTGAACGACACGCCATTGACTGCCGCCCGGGAGCGGCCCGCGTAGTGAACACCAAGTTGGGAGACATCTAAAAGCATGGCGGAATTGTAGATGCTTACAATTCTCATTTGCACTGACGCGGCGGTTGCTGACCGGGCGGTGGTGGTGTGTTGGTGGTGTTTTTGACGGGTCTGGATGCGCTTGCGACTACTTACGAAATGGATGGCCCCGGCGGCGCTGCTGCTGGTGGTGGGCGTGCTGGCCTTGCCGGTGCTGGCGGTGATCTTGTCCTGGTTGCAGTTCAATGCCGAGGCCAGCAGCATCCTGTCGCAAATGCTGCAAACCGTGCTGCCCGACTACGCCTGGACGTCGCTGCTGCTGTGCGTGTGTGTGGCGCTGGGTGTGGGTGTGGTGGGCACCGCCACGGCCAGCGCGGTGACACTGTTCAGCTTTCCGGGGCGGCGGGTTTTTGAGTGGGCGCTGCTGCTGCCGCTGGCCATGCCCGCCTACGTGATGGCCTACGCCTACACCGACTTTTTGCAGTACTCGGGTCCGCTGCAAAACGCTTTGCGCGCTGCCTTTGGCTGGCAGGGCCGCCTGCTGCCCGAGGTGCGCAGCCTGGGCGGCGCGGTGCTGGTGTTCACCGCCGCGCTCTACCCCTATGTGTATTTGCTGGCGCGCACCGCCCTGTCGGAGCGGGCTGCGCACCTGATGGAAGCCGCCCGCCTGCTGGGCGCGCCGCTGGGCCGGCGCATCCGCACCGTGGCGCTGCCGCTGGCTCGCCCCGCCGTGGCTGCGGGCGTCGCGCTGGCATTGATGGAAACGCTGGCCGACTTTGGCGTGTCCAGCTATTTCGGCATTCAGACCTTCACCGCGGGCATCTACAAGGCTTGGTTGTCGATGGACAACCGCATCGCCGCCGCCCAGCTGGCCACGCTGCTGCTGGTGGTGGTGGCGGTGCTGCTGCGCATGGAGCACAGCGCCCAGAAACGCATGCGCTTTGCCGCCAGCCGGGGCGCACGCGCCGGGCTGGCCGACGCCGCCCCGGTGCAGTTGCGCGGCGCACGCGCCGTGCTGGCCTGGGCGGTGTGCGCCACACCAATTGCGCTGGGTTTTGGGCTGCCCGTGCTCTTCATGCTCCGCCCGCTGGTGCAAGGCTGGGACAACCTGCTGTGGGACAAATTCATCGGCTGGACGCTGAGCAGCGTGTACCTCGCGTCCTTCAGCGCGGTGCTGGCCACCGCGCTGGCGCTGGCGCTGTCGTTCGCCGTGCGCCGCAACCCGTCGGCCATGACCCGCGGCGCGGTGCAGCTGGCCAGCCTGGGTTACGCCGTGCCGGGCGCGGTGATTGTGGTGGGCCTGCTGCTGCCCGTGGGCTGGCTGCAGTCGGTGGCACCGCAGACGGGCGCGGGCTACTGGGTCACGGCCACGGTGCTGGGCATTGTGTGGGCCTACATGGTGCGGTTTTCGGCTGTGGCGCTGCAAACCCTGCAAAGCGGCTACTCCCGCATTCCGCTGAGTTTTGACGACAGCGCTCGCATGCTGGGCAGCAGCGGCGCCGGTTTGCTGGCGCGGGTGCACTGGCCGTTGTTGAAAAAATCAGTCGCTGTGGCGGGGTTGCTGGTGTTTGTGGACGTGATGAAGGAGCTGCCCGCCACGCTGGTGCTGCGCCCCTTCAACAGCGACACGCTGGCCGTGGTCACCTACCAGCTGGCCCGGGACGAGCGCCTGGGTGAAGCTGCCTTGCCCGCGCTGGTGCTGGTGCTGGTCGGGCTGCTTCCGGTGGCGCTGCTCAGTCGCACCCTGCGCAGCCGCTGAGCCTGCACGCCACCCGCCGCCCCGACGACGCGTGCGCGGGGCGCCAGCCTACGCCCGCCACTTGTTCACACCTACCGGGCTGGTCCGCTGGCAAACCTACAGTTTGATCACCCCGACGACAACAGGCTCGAAGGGCTGGCTACCCAGCCAAGCCTTCAGCCGTCGCCGGATTCATCAACTCTGAACAGGACATCACCATGAACAAAGACAT
>JBJXEI010000139.1:0-44105 GCA_046154065.1 Polaromonas sp.
GGCCGAGGTAACGGGGCTTTGGGCCCATGTCGCGGTGCATCAGCTTGTACCAGGCCTTGGCAAACGCTTCTGCAAACTCAGCTGGGTTCTGGTGGAAATGACGCGAGATTTTTTCGTACGCCGGGTCCACCCGCAGCGCGATGTCGCTGGTGGCCATGAAGGGCGCGTGGCGCTTGGTCGGGTCGTGTGCGTCTGGCACGGTGCCCGCGCCTGCGCCGTCTTTCGGCCGCCACTGGTGAGCACCGGCCGGGCTTTTGGTCAGTTCCCACTCGTAGCCGAACAGGGTGTCGAAGTAGCTGTTGTCCCAGGTGATGGGCGTTGGTGTCCATGCGCCTTCCAGGCCGCTGCTGATGGTGTCCACACCCTTGCCGCTGCCAAACTTGCTGGTCCAGCCAAAGCCTTGTTCCGTGACGTCCGCACCTTCGGGCTCAGCGCCTTTGAAGTCTTCTGACGCGGCACCGTGGCATTTGCCAAAGGTGTGGCCGCCAGCGGCAAGTGCCACGGTTTCGTAGTCGTTCATGGCCATGCGGGCAAAGGTTTCGCGGATGTCGCGGGCTGATCCAAGCGGGTCAGGGTTGCCATCCGGGCCTTGCGGGTTCACGTAGATCAGGCCCATTTGCACGGCGGCCAGCGGCTCTTCGAGCACGCGGTCGCCGGTGTAGCGCTGGTTGTCCAGCCACACGTCTTCAGAACCCCAGTACATGTCTTCGCCCGGCTCCCATACGTCAGCGCGGCCACCAGCAAAGCCAACCGTTTTCAGGCCCATGGACTCCAGGGACACGTTGCCCACTAAAACGAACAAGTCGGCCCATGACAGCTTGCGACCGTACTTCTGCTTGATGGGCCACAGCAAGCGGCGGCCTTTGTCCAGGTTCACGTTGTCGGGCCAGCTGTTGAGTGGCGCAAAGCGCTGGGTGCCAAAACCCGCACCGCCCCGGCCGTCGCCGATGCGGTAGGTGCCTGCGGCGTGCCAGGCCAGGCGAATGAAAAACGGGCCGTAGTGGCCGTAGTCCGCGGGCCACCAGTCTTGCGAGTCGGTCATCAACGCGTGCAGGTCGGCAATGACGGCGTGCAGGTCGAGGGTTTTGAATTCTTCGGCGTAGTCAAACGCTTCGCCCATGGGGTTGGACAATTCAGACTGCTGCTGCAAGATCTTCAGGTTCAACGCATTGGGCCACCAGTCTGCGTTGGTGCGGGCACCTGCCACGGTGGGTTTGAGTTTGGCGGCATGGGGGAATGGACATTTCATTTCTGCTGACATCGAGGCTCTCCTGAGAGTTTTTAACGGCTTGACTGAACAAGTTTAGAGAGGGGTGTTAAATAGTGCTAAACAATCGTTCTAATCTGATCGATAGCTTTAATTGAAAATTAAACCGGGTTTACCCGATGTACTTGAGGCAAGTAGCCTCGTCGGCCTGACGCGTTTTTCGTCTTTTTTGTTACGCTCTGAATCAGATCTAATCATTGACCCACTCACCAGGAACGCCAATATGACAGATGCTCTTGACAAAGACTATGACGCCGGTCTGGCCATTCGCCGACAGGTCATGGGCGAGGACTTCGTGGCCAATGCGCTGGGCAACGCCACGGCCTTCACACAGCCGATTCAGCACTACATCACCCGCAACGCCTGGGGTGACACCTGGCAGCGGCCTGGCCTGGACCTGAAAACCCGCAGCCTGGTCACCATCGCCATGCTGACGGCGCTGGGCAAACAGCATGAGCTCAAAGGCCATGTGCGCGGCGCTTTGAACAATGGCGCCACGGTTGAAGAGATTCAGGAGGTGCTGCTGCACGCCAGCATCTACTGCGGTGTGCCGTCTGCGGTGGAGGCGTTTCGCAGTGCCGCGGAGGTGGTGGACGGGCCGACGAAGCGCTGACAAGAGGCCCTGTCACTGCGCTGGCCTGAACGGGTCAGCTTTTGCGGTGGCTCACTGGGGCTTCGCCAGGTACACCGCCAGCTGGTCCAATGTGCCGCCAAAACCCTGGCTCAGAGAGTCGAAAAAACCCATGAACATCGCGCGCTCTGCCTGGCTGGCGTTCAGCGGGCTGCCTTGCAGGACCAGGGTGGTGTGGCCGTCATGCTCGGTGAAGCTCACGGTGTTGGTCACCTCCAGCGGCCAGGCGTCCATGCCGGGAAACGGTGCACGGGTGATGTCGCCTGCGTCGTTGGAAAACGAGCTGACGTAGGCCAGCGACTTATGGGGCGTGATGTGGGTGAACACAAACTTGCCCCACATGTCGGGCATGCCGGCCCACTGCATGGCGTAGTGCAAGTTGCCGCCCGCTTCAAACTGCATGGTCTTGAGTTTCAGGGTGCAGCCTTTGGGCCCCCACCACTGGGCAAAGCGGGCTGGCTCGCTCCAGGCCTGCCACACGGCGGCCAGGGGGGCATTGAAGGTGCGGGTGATGGTGAAGGGCAGGTCGGGGGTGGGTGGCATGGCGGGTCTCCAGGGCAAGGTGGTTCAGCGATGATTGTGCAGGTTTGCGGCATCGTTGTAACGGCTTGTGCGCTGACAACCGGGCCGAAAGTATTTGCAGGCGGAGAGCCATTTAATGAGAAACTGACGCTGCACACGGACCACTCGATGATGCGGTGATCCTGCGACTGACGAGCAGGTCGCGTGGCGCACAACCCATGAGCTTGACCTCCCCCTTGTTTCATCTGATCCATGTTCTGTACACCTGCCTGCACGCCTGCAGCGGTGCGGGGCGAGCGGCTGTGTGGCTGGTGGCGTGGGCGCTGTCGGCAGGGGTTGCGCAGGCTAGTCCCTCCAACACCGCCAACACAAACGCCGAGCCCCTGGAGCGTGTCACGCTGCAACTCAAATGGCTGCACCAGTTTCAGTTTGCGGGCTACTACGCAGCGCAGGCCATGGGCTTTTACCGCGCTGAGGGCCTGGACGTCACGATCAAGCCGGGTGGCAGTGGCGTCTCACCGCTGGCGGAAGTGCTGTCGGACCGGGCGCAGTTTGCGGTGGGCGACGCCGACCTGCTGGCCGAGCGCATCAAAGGTCGGCCCATCGTGGCGATGGCGGCAATTTTTCAGCATTCGCCGTATGTGATCCTCAGTCGAAAGGACCGCGGTATTAGAAGCCCGCGCGACCTGGTTGGCAAAAAAGTCATGCTGGCGGGCGACCAGGGCGCCATTCAGCTGCGCGCCATGTTGCAACGCGAGGGCATTGAGCCGGGCAGCGTGAATATCCTGCCCCAATCCTGGGACCTTGAAGACCTGATTCAGGGGCGGGTGGATGCCATTTCGGCCTATGCCACGGTGGAGCCGCGGCAACTCAGGAGCCGAGGTGTGCAGCCATCGGTGATGCGCAGTGCAGACTTCGGCGTGGACTTTTACGGTGATATCTTGTTCACGTCAGAGGTGGAGATCGCGCGTGATTCGCGCAGAACCGAGGCTTTTTTGAGGGCCTCACTCAAGGGATGGAACTACGCGCTGAGCCACCCGGCGCAAGTCTCGGACCTGATCTTGTCGCTGCCGGGTGCAGCGCAGCGCGGCCTGACGCGTGAGGCGCTGCTGCAGGAGGCCGATGAAATGCGCCCCTTCATCCTGCCGGACGTGGTGGACGTCGGGCACCTGAGCGTGGGGCGTTTTGACAACATCGCCCGCGTGCTGGCTGCCCAGGGCCTGGTGCCATCCGACTACCAGCTCCGTGGCTGGCTCTACACGCCCCCGACACCGCTGTCTGAGCAGTTGATCCGCATCATGGCGTGGGTGGGCGGCGGGTTTGTCCTGGTCGTGGCGCTGGTGCTGGTCTGGAACCGGCAGATTCACCGACGGGTACAGATCAAAACGCGTGAGCTGCAGGGCGAGGTGCGCCGCCGTGGTCTGGTCGAGCAGGAGCTCAAGCTGAGCCAGGAACTGGTGCAATTGCTGTTTGGCACGGCGGCTTCGGGTCTGGTGATGAACACGCCCGGGGGCTACCTGGTCATGGCCAACCCGGCCTACTGCGCCACCTTGGGCTACACCCTGGACGAGCTGGAGATGATGGACACGCGCACGCTGACGCACCCGGACGACCGCAGCCGCTACGGTGCGCTGCGGGCGCGCATGCTGGCAGGCGAGTTCGATGCCTTCACCGACGAGAAGCGCTATGTCAAGAAAAATGGTGACGCGGTCTGGGTGCGGGCCAAGGTGTCACTGGTGCGCGACGCAGACGGCCAGGCCACCCATGTGATTTCGGTGACGGACGACATCACCGAAAGCCGGGCCATTGCCGACAAGCTGCAGCGCAGCGAGGTGCTGCGCGACGCCGAGCGCGAAAAGGCCCGCGAGCAGATCCTGCGCCTGAACGCGGACCTGGAAGCACGGGTGTTGCGGCGCACGGCTGAGCTGGAGGCCGTCAACGGCGAGCTGAAGGCGTTTTCATACTCGGTCTCCCATGATTTGCGCGCGCCGCTCAACACCATCGACGGTTTTGCGCACTTGCTGGCCAAGGCGGACGGCGAGCGCCTGAGCGACAAAGGCAAACATTACCTGGGCCGGATCCGCAGCGCCACCCGGGAGATGGTTGAGCTGATTGATGGCTTGCTGTCGCTGGCGCAGGTGTCTCGCAGTGCGTTGAACCTGCGTGATGTGGACCTGTCCGCGCTGGCCCGGGAGGTGCTGCAAAAGTGCCAGGAGGGTGACGCCCAGCGCCTGGTCACGCTGCAGATCGAGCCTGGCCTGCACGCTCAGGGTGATCCGTTGTTGCTACACACCGTGCTGCAGAACCTGCTCGGCAATGCCTGGAAGTTCACTGGCAAACGGGACGTGGCGATCATCACCTTCGGGTGTGAAACGCAGGGCCCTCTCGGCCCGGTGTTTTTTGTCAAAGACAACGGCGCCGGCTTTGACATGGCAGCCGCCCACAAGCTGTTCAGCACGTTCGAGCGTTTGCACACTCCGATGGATTTTGCGGGCACCGGCGTGGGCCTGAGCATCGTCAAACGCGTGGTGGAGCGCCACGGCGGACGGGTGTGGGCCGAGAGCCGGCTGGGGGAAGGGGCGACGTTTTTCTTCACGCTTGGCGCTGTCGATGCTGGGGAAGACGCCAGCGCTTAGCGGCCTTGAGCCGCCTGTCGAGCCAATGCGCTACGTCAGTCCCACGTGTTGGTAGGGCGTGCCGGAAGCCCGCTCAAACAGTGTGGCCAGGGTGTCGGCCAGCGGCGTCAGGGGCAGGGCCTTGCGCCGCACGAGGACGATGTCCGGCCCGTCCAGCGCTTCAGTCACCGGGATTTCCTGCAGCGAGGTTTTGAAAATGCGGCTGCTGACCCACTGCTGGGGCAGAAAAGCCAGCGCGTCAGTGGCGGTGAGCAAGGCCACCACGGGCAGGGTGGTCAGGGTCTGGGTGACCGACTTCGGCGCAGGCAGGCCGTGCACTGAAAACTGCTCTTCAAACTCGATTTCCACTGGCTGGCGCAGGCCGGTCATGATCCATTCGGCGTGGATCAGTCCGCGCAGGCTGCGCACATGCGCCAGCGGGTGGCCCTGGCGGCCGACCACCACCCGCTTGTTGCGAAACAGGGTTTGCAGCGCGTAGGTGCTGTCCAGCTCGCCCATCGGGCGGGGGCCGACGTAGAAGTCCAGGCTGCCGTTTTTCAGCTGCGGCTCCAGCGCGGGGAACAGCCCTTCGGTCAGGCTCAGATGTGCCTCGGGGTAGCTTTTGCGGAAGGCGGCGTAGACCTCGGGCACCAGTGACAGAAAAACGGCGCTGGACAGCCCCGCGCTGACCTTGCCTAGGCCATGGCCCTTGAGCTGTTCGATCTCCTGGCGGCCGCGTTCCACGTCTTGCAGGATGGAGCGGGCGCGCACCACAAACGACTGGCCGTACTGGTTCAGTGAAATGCCTTTGCCGTGGCGCTCCAGCAGGGGCACCCCCAGCTCTTTTTCCAGCTCGCGCAGGCCGCGCGTGATGGCGGGCTGTGCCAGGCCCTGGGCACGGGCGGCACCGCGAATGCTGCTGGCGTCGGCCACCGCGACCAGATTGCGCAGTTGGTGGAGCTTCATGGAGAGGGCGTGGAGGATGGCGTCATGAGGGGATGCGTTTTAGGTATCGAGTGAACAATTTTGCACTCTTTTTGTTTTCTGACGCCACACCTAGCATCCACACTGTTCAACAGCACAACAAGATTTTGGAGACAGACATGCAACGACGCCACCTCACGTTTCTGGCCGCCAGCGCTGGCCTGGGCCTGCTCACCCGCAGCGCGCTGGCCCAGACCACCATCGCGCCTGGAATGGCTTCAGCACCCAGCCCATCACCGACCACATTTCCAAGCCAGACGGTGCGCATCATTTCGCCGTTTCCGGCTGGCAGTGGGCCTGACGTGGTGGCTCGCATTGTGGGCGAGCGGCTGACCGCCAACTGGCGGCAGCCGGTCATCGTGGACGCTCGGCCCGGTGCCAACGGGTTTTTGGCGATAGGTGCCGTCAAACAAGCACCACCCACCGGGTATGACCTGCTGATCGCTGACGTGGGGCACCTGGCCATCAGCCCATCGTTGTTCCGCAAGCTGCCCTACGACCCGAAGGCCGATTTTGTGCCCGTGGGCGGGGTGTACCGCACCTCGTTTTTTGTGGTGGTGGCGGCCAATAGCCCGATTCGCAGCATCAAAGACCTGGTGGCTGCCGCCGCCAGCACACCCGGCAAACTGACCTACGGTTCCAACTCGATCGGCGGCCCGCTGCACCTGGGCGCCGCGCAGGTGGAAGCCGCCACCGGCACCCGCATGACCCACGTGCCCTACAAGGAAATCTCGCAGCTGTACATCGCCGTGTCCACCGGGGAAATCGACTGGGCCATGGGGAGTTATGCCAGCGTGGGGGCGCTGCTCAAGGCTGGCAAGGTGCGTTTCATCGCCGTGGCGGACGGCACCCGTTCCCCGCACCTGCCCAACGTGCCCACGTTTGAAGAGTCCGGTGGGCCCAAGGGCGTGCAGGCACGCACCTGGGTGGCCTTGCTGGCTGCCAAAGGTACCCCGGCTGGGGTGGTCAGCCGCCTGAATCAGAGCATGAACGAGGTGCTCAAACAGCCCGAGGTGCAGGAGAAGTTCGCCACCTTCGGCTTCGTGCCAGACCCGACCACCCCTGCCGCACTGGCCAGCCTGATCGGCACCGACACCGTGGTGTACGCCAGCATGGTCAAACGCACCGGCGCCAGCGCCGAATAAACCGAAAAACGCTCATGAAAACAACCGACGTTGCCATCATCGGCGCAGGCCCCGCCGGGCTGATGCTGGCCATTGAACTGGGCTGCCGGGGCGTGCGCTGCGTGGTGCTGGAAGAAGACATTGCCGCGCCCGATTTCCCCAAGGCCAACGCCACCTCGTCCCGCACCATGGAGCACTACCGGCGGCGCGGTTTTTCCGACCAGATCCGCGCGCTGGGGCTGCAGGAAGACTACCCGCAGGACGTGGTGTACTGCACCACGCTGGCCGGCCGGGAGCTGACGCGGTTTGCGATTCCCTCCCGCCGCCAAGCGCTGGCGCAGTCCTCGTTTGGCGACTACGGCGAAGAGTCCTGGCCGACACCCGAGCTGCCACACCGTGGCCAGCAGATGCTGATCGAGCCCGTGCTGCGTGCCCAGGCCCAGTCACACCCCAGCGTGGACCTGATGCTGGGCTGGCGCGCCTTGTCGGTGGTGCAGGACGCGCAGCAGGTCGAGATCACGGCCCAGCATACTGACAGCGATGACAGCCAAGTTGTTCGTGCGCGGTACGTGGTTGGTTGTGACGGCCCACGCAGCCTGGTGCGCAAAACCTGCGGTATCCGGTACAGCGGGCAAAGTGACGAGGCGCGGGACTTTTTTGGCGGGCAAATGCTGTCGGTGTACTTCACCTCGGCCAGCCTGTACCCGGTGCTGGGCAAACCCAGCGCCTGGATGTACTGGGCCGTGAACCCGGTGCAGCGCGGCCTGCTGATTGCGCTGGACGGGGTGGACAAGTTCTTGTTTTGCCTGCAGCTGGCACCGGGCCAGGCCCCCGAGTCGGTGGACTACCGGGCCGCGATGATGGCCGCCGTTGGCCGCGAGTTCGCATTCGAGCTGATCGCCGTGGCCCCCTGGCATGCCGGTTTTGCGCTGGTGGCTGACCAGTTTGCCCACGGCCGCGCCTTCATTGCCGGGGACGCCGCGCACCTGTTCACGCCCACCGGCGGCATGGGCTACAACACCAGCGTGGACGACGCCGTCAACCTGGGCTGGAAGCTGGCAGCGGTGGTGCAGGGCTGGGCGTCCGAGCAATTGCTGGACTCCTACGAAGCTGAGCGCAAACCGATTGCGCACCGCAACACCGCCTTTGCCCGCGCCATGGCCGACAGCATCGGCGGCATCACCATCCCGCCCCACGTGGACGCCGACGACGCCGACGCCGAGCAGGCCCGCCAGCAGCTGGGAGCCGCGCTGGGTGCGCATGTGCGCCA
Source organism: Polaromonas sp. (assembly GCA_046154065.1). Lineage (GTDB taxonomy): Bacteria > Pseudomonadota > Gammaproteobacteria > Burkholderiales > Burkholderiaceae_C > Polaromonas. Next base: position 8,414 of record JBJXEI010000139.1, read on the forward strand.
GGAGTTCAACATCCCCGGCCTGCAGCTGGGCCTGCGCTATGAAGGCAGCCCCATCGTTGCCCCCGAGGCCGGCCCCGCCACCCCCGACCAGCCCAATGACTACCAGCCGACGGCCCGGCCCGGCGCGCGTGCCCCGCACGTCTGGCTGGGCACTCGGTCGATTTTTGACCTGTTCGGTCGGGACCACACCCTGCTGTGCTTCACGCAGGAGGCCTGCACCCATTGGCTGCAAGCCGCCGCCGCGCTGGGCATGCCGCTGGTGGTGTTGCCCTGCCGCAGTGCGGAAGCGCACGCGCTGTACGGCGCGGACTGCGCATTGATCCGCCCTGACCACCATGTGGCCTGGCGCGGCGACGTGGCGGCCGACGCTGAGCGTGTGCTGGCCATGGCGTGCGCCCTGCCGACATTGGCCGCTGCAGCACTGATGGCGGCCTGAGCTTTTTTGTTTTTTCACCCATTGACCCATCCAAGGATTGAGCATGCAGTTTTTAAATTTCAAACAAGCCGGCCAGCAAGGCCTGGCCGTGGCCGACGCGGGCAGCACCGTGTTCAAGGGCCTGCTGGGCTCTGACGCCCACTACCCCGGCACGCTGCAAAGCCTGCTGGCCCGGGGGCCTGAGGCGCTGACCCAGGCCGCCGCCGCCCTGGCCCAGGGCCCGGTGATTGACCTGGAACACATCACCTACCTGCCGCCGGTCGAAACCCCGGGCCGCATCTTCTGCATCGGCCTGAACTACGTGGACCACTCGCTCGAAAGCGGCTTTGCTGTGCCCACCTACCCGGCGATTTTTTCGCGCTTTGCGGCCAGCATGGTCGGCCATGGCGCCACCATCGTGCGGCCCAAGGTGTCCACCCAGCTGGACTACGAGGGCGAACTCGTCGCCATCATTGGCCGGGCGGGCCGCAACATCAACAAGGCCCAGGCGCTGGAGCATGTGGCCGGCTATTCGATCTGCAACGACGCGTCCATACGGGACTACCAGTTCAAGTCCGCCCAATGGACGATGGGCAAGAACTTTGACGACTCCGGCCCGTTCGGCCCGGTGTTCGTCACCAGCGACCAGCTGCCTCCAGGCGCTGCCGGGCTGCGGATTCAAACCCGGCTCAACGGCGCGGTGGTGCAGGACGCCTCCACCTCGTCGCTGATCTTTGATGTGGCCACGCTGGTCAGCCTGCTGAGCGAGGCCGTGTGCCTGCAGCCCGGCGACGTCATCGTGACCGGCACCCCCGCCGGTGTGGGACTGGCGCGCCAACCGCCGCTGTGGATGAAGCACGGCGACGTGTGTGAGGTCGAGATCGAAGGCATCGGCATTTTGCGCAACCCCGTGGGCGACCAGACCTGACACGCAGCGGCATGGTTTTTTTATAAAAATGAATGGAGACAAGATGAGCAACAACTTCAAGTCAGCAAGCCAAACCTGGGGGCCTGTCACCGCGCTGGTGCTGGCAGCAGGTCTGGCCGCGTGTGGTGGCGGCTCGGACGCCAGCCCACCCGCGGCGCCCGTGGCGCTGACGTCCACCGTGACCCTGGCCAGCGGCACGCTGGGTGGCCAGGCGCGCGACGCTGCCGGGGTGCTGAGTTTCAAGGGCATTCCTTACGCCGCCGCGCCCGTGGGCCCGCTGCGCTGGAAGGCCCCGCAGCCCGCGCCCGGCTGGTCAGGCACCCGCGCCGCCCAGGCGTACGGCAACACGTGCTGGGCCAACGGCAGCCCCGCCCCGGTGGTGGCCAGCCCCACCGTCAGTGAAGACTGCCTGTTTTTGAATGTCTGGAGCGCCGCGGCCACCACGGACGAACGCCGCCCCGTGATGGTGTGGTTGCACGGCGGTGGTTTTCAGTTTGGCACCTCGGGCGATGCCCGCTGGGAGGGCCAGAACCTGGCCCAGAAAGGTGTGGTGGTGGTGTCCCTGAACTACCGGCTCGGGGTGTTCGGCCACCTGGCCCGTGCCGACCTGGACGCGGAGTCAGGCGGCCGGTCGTCCGGCATGTACGGCCTGCAGGACCACCTGGCCGCGCTGCAGTGGGTCAAGGCCAACATCGCCGCTTTTGGGGGTGACCCGGCGAACATCACACTGATGGGCGAGTCGGCTGGTGCGCATGCGGTGGGCATGTTGTCGGCCTCGCCGCTGGCGGCGGGGGCGTTTCACAAAGCCATTGGCCAAAGTGGCGCTTTTTGGGAAAGCGAATTTGGCCCGCTGCCATCCCATGCCGCCGCCGTGGCCAAGGGCCAGGCCTTGGGCACCACCCTGGCCGCCCCGAACCTGGCGGCCTTGCGGGCGGTGCCTGCGCTGCAACTGGCGCAGTCCACCAACGCGGCGGCCGCGCCGTTTGCGCCGCCCTTTGGCCCCAGCCTGGACGGCCATGTGCTGACAGAAGAGCCTGCCGTGCGTTTTCGGGCGGGTCGGCAAAACGACGTGCCGCTGCTGGTCGGGCAAAACCTGGACGAAGGCACGGTGTTTGCCGCCGCCGGCCGCGCCTTGCCCGCCACCGCTGCCGGGTTCACGGCCGTCACCAGTTCACTGTTTGGTGCGGCCAACGTCGCCGAGCTGCAGGCCCTGTACCCGGCCACCACGGACGCGCAGGCCGCTGCCTCGTCGGTGCAGCTGCTGGGCGACCTGATCATTGGCCAGCAAACCTGGACCTGGGGCGTGAGCCAGAAAGCCACGGGCAAAGCCCCGGTGTACGCCTACTACTTCAGGCAGTCGTCGGCCTACACCCCGCTGGCGGTGCATGTGTCCGAGGTGCCTTATGTGTTTCAAAACCTGGTGCCCAAAGGCAGCGCGGCCGCCCCCGTGCTGCCGGCCGCCCAGGACCTGGCGCTGGCCAACACCATGGCCAGCTACTGGACCAACTTTGCCAAAAGCGGCAATCCCAACCAGCTGGGCCTGCCCAACTGGCCCGAGTATTCGGGGCCGGGCGGCACGGTGATGGGCCTGGGCACCACGGTCACGGCAGAGCCTGAAACCGGCACCGCCCGCTTCCAGTTTCTGAGCCGGTTCAGAAACGCGGCTGGCAGCCTGACGACGCACTTCTGACCATGAACCCGACCCCCAACTCAGAAACCACCGTGCGCAGGCCCGGTGTCACGGCCGTGCATTCGGTGGACCGCGTGGTGTTCACCGTGCCGGACATCGCGGCGGCCGAGGCGTTCTACACCGCCTTTGGCCTGGACGTGCGACGGCCTGATCCGGCCGTGCCACGCATTGACCTGTACACCCACGGCCATGCGCACTGCTGGATGACGGTCATTGGCAACGGCCAGCCCAAGGCGCTGCAGTACCTGCGCCTGGGGATTTTTGCGGAGGATGAAGCCACCTTCCGCCAGACCATCAGCGACCAGGGCCTGGGCTGCGCGCCCCCCGCGCTGGCCCCACCCGGCGGCCTGTGGCTGCGCAGCCCGGACGGCACGCCGCTGCAACTGGTGGTGGCGGGCAAGGTGTCGCCCAGCCAGAAAACCCGGCCCAGCCCGCCCCGGGCCCTGGCGCGGCCGCCGGCCGCGGCCGCCATGCGCAGCCAGGCCACCCCGGTGCAGCCGCGCAGCCTGTCCCATGTGCTGCTGTTCAGTGCCGACGTGTCCGCCACGGTGGCGTTCTGTGAGGCGGTACTGGGCCTGCGCCTGTCGGACCGCTCGGGTGGGCAGGTCGCCTTTGTGCACACGCCGCATGGCAGTGACCACCACCTGCTGGCGTTTGTGCAGTCCAGCGCGGCGGGGCTGCACCACACCAGCTGGGACGTGGGCAGCCTGGACGAGGTGGGCGAGGGCAGTGAGCAGCTGCGCACCGCCGGTTTCACCGAGGGCTGGGGCTTGGGTCGCCACGTGCTGGGGTCCAACTACTTCTACTACGCCCGTGACCCGTGGGGCAGCTTTGCCGAGTACTCATTTGACATCGACTTTGTACCGCCCACCACCGACTGGGTGGCCGGCAACTACCCGCCCGAAGACTCGTTTTACCTGTGGGGCCCGGCGGTACCCGCGTGGTTTGTGCAGAACACCGAAGCAGACTGCGCTGCCTGACCCCTGCAAACAAAAAAAACCTTCAGCCTCATCGGACTGGCCAGCCAGTCTGGTGAGGCTTTTTTACTTTGAAACGCCTAGAAGCGGTGGTTGAGGCCGATCATCGTGGCCGTTTGTGAGCCCCCCAGCGCCGGATTGCTGCCCGGGGCGCCACCGCTGACAGACACGTTGGTCAGGCTGCCGTTGTGGATGTTGCCGACCTGGGCATAGGCCGTGGTGCGTTTGGACAGCTTGTACAGCGCCCGCACGGTCAGCAGGGTCGAGTCAAAGTGGTCGACCTGGCGGTAGCGCAGCTGGGCGATGGCCCCGTCCACGGTCCAGGCCGAAGACACCGGGTAGGCCGCGCCTAGAAACCACAGGTCACTGCGGGGCCGGGTGGCGCTGCCGTCGTTGCTGCGGCGAATCACCCCCGCGCCCACCTTCACACCCGCCAGGTGTACGTAGCCGTTCACCGTCACGCGGGTGTCGGACTTGGCGCTGGACGTCAGGCCCGCAGGCAGCACCACATCGGCCGCATTGGCGGGGGTGCGGCCGTTGATCTGGTCATAGGCCAGCGCCAGGCCCCAGGCCGGTGTGTCGTACTTGAGCATGGCCGACAGCGCCCGGCAGGCCTGCGCGTCCACCGCACTTTCACCCGCGCAGTTGGTGCCCGCCGGGGATGGCCCGGCGTTCACGGTGTCGCGCCCCAGGCTGTAGGCGGCGCCCACCGTCACGTCGCCCCACTTGCCTTTGTAGGCTACGGCGTTGTCTGCACGGGCGTTGGGGATGTAGCTGTCCAGCGAACTCAGGCCATAAATGCCTGGCCCGGTGATGTCTGCGTCCAGCAGCGACCAGAACAGCATCGTGTACTGGCGGCCCAGCGTCAGCGTGCCCCAGTCACCGCGCAGGCCGACCGAAGCTTCCCGCCCGAACAGCCGGCCGCCCTGGGCCGACGCGCCGTTGTCAGGGGTGATGCCACCTTCCAGCGTGTAGAGCGCGCTCAGCCCACCGCCCAGGTCCTCGGTGCCGCGCAGGCCAAAGCGCGACGGGAACAGCCCGGTGTTGGACGGCACACGTGTCAGGCGTCCGCCCGCCGCCGCCACCTGGCTGACCGACTCCAGGCCCAGGTCCAGCACGCCGTACAGCGTGACCGCACTTTGCGCCTGCACTGTGCCCGCCGCCAGCAGCCCGCTCAGGGCCAATAAAGAAGAAGTCTTCATGGTTGTCTCTTGTCATTTTTTTTTCAGGGTGATTGAATGCGGTCCCGGAAACGCCCCGTTTCCCGCCACGCCGCACGCCGCACGCAGCTCACAGCTCACAGCCGTGTGCGCGAGCGGATCGTAGGGGGATCCGTTCATCTGAAAAAGAATGCAAAAGCGTTGTTTTGATACCTGTTGGGTATCGGATCAGGCGCTTGGTGTGCGCCGGTGCGAACTCATGGCACTGCCATCCGCACAGGCTCAAGGGCCTGAAAGGAAATCAGGACTCAGGCCTGGGGGTCTTGGGTAGCAGGTGCCGCTGCGGCTGGCCGCCGTGCCAGCGCGCGCGCCACTTCGCGGCGGTCCATGCCATACATGTCGGCAAACTCTTCGAGGGACTTGCCGCTGCTGTCGAACAGGGCCATCAGCGCCTGCTGGCGCGCCAGCTTTTCGGCGTGTTCTGCCAGGGCTTCTTCCAGCAAGGCGGTGGCGGCTTCGTCGTTGGTTTGCACCTTGGCGACGTAGTCCTGGCGCGTGAGGCCCGAAGCCTCGAACGCAGCGATCAGCTGGGCGCGGAACTTGGGGCGCAGGTCTTCGCGGGCGTTGCGCTGGCGGCGGCGGAACAGCTCCAGCATCGTCAGGTAAACATGCTCCGGGGCCACCGGTTCGACCGGCTGGCCGTCCAGGTCATGGCGCTGCAAACCAGCGGCTACACACTGCAAATAACGGGTCGAGCGGGTGTGCTGGCCGAGCGCGAGCTTGAGGGTGTCCTTCTGGAAGTCGTCCGGGTGGCGCGCCAGCAGCTCCTGAAAAATACCCAGCTTGAGCGGCAGAAATTGCGCCCCGAACAGCTGTGGGTACAGCTCGAACAGCTTTTCCAGCACGGGCTGCACAGCCTGGACTTGCGCCTGCTGCTGGGCCTGGCGTGACAGCTTGGGCGTGGCCGGGGCGTCTGGGGCCTGGTCCTGTGCGTCGGCCACGGCCTCGGCGTCTGGCGCGGTGTCGGCGGAGACATCGTCCTGCTCAGGCACGGCGCTGGCCTCCACGGGCAGGGTCACAAGGGCGGGAGATTCCGGGAGGTCGGTGGCAGTAGAGGTCATGGGGTAGGAATTAAAGCAACCCTTGATTGTCAACGAATCGATGGGCGGGCGGCAACGTGCGCGCCGCCGCCTGCTTGAGCCGGTGCAAGCGGCAAAAAAAGATCAATGAATTTGCTGAAAAATTTGTAAGAGTCCTTCGCGCACGCCGACCAAACGACGTGAACAGGTGCTGCTGGCCATCGCCGCAGGCTTGTGTCACCGCTTCCCGGTTTCAGTGTTTCAAAAAAAGGACGTCCCCCATGAAAAAATTCTTATTGACTGCCGTGGCCGCTGCGGCCGTTGGTACCAGTGGCCTGGGCTTGCCGGTGATGGCGCAAGCGCAGGTGTCGGTGCCCGAAGCCCAGGTCAACGCCCTGGAAGGCTTGGCCGGCAAACAGCTGGGCGTGCGCCGCTCGCAGGCCAAGGGGGTGTGCGCCAGTGGTTACTTTGAAGGCAACGCGGTGGGCCGTGGCCTGTCGTCTGCCGTGGTGTTCAACGGGGACAAGGTGCCGGTGGTCGCGCGCTTTTCAGTCGGCGGCACCAACCCCAAAGCCAGCGACAAGTCACGCAGCGTGCGCGGCCTGGCGCTGCAGTTCAGTCCCGCCAACGGGGAGGTCTGGATGACCGCCAACATCTCCGCCCCGGTCTACTTTGTGAGCAAACCCGAGCAGTTTGTGCCCTTCCTCCAGGTGCGCTCCCCCGACCCCGCCACCGGCAAACCCGACCCCGAAAAACTCAAAGCCTTCAACGAAGCCAACCCCGACACCACACGCCAGGGTGCTTACCTGGCCAAGGCAGCGATTCCTGCCAGCTACGCACAAGCCCAGTTCTGGAGCACCAATGCCTTCGAGCTGGTCAACGCGAAAAATGAAAGCCAGTTTGTGCGCTGGCAGTTTGTGCCGGACGCCGGTGCGTTGGGCTTGACGGACGATCAGCTCAAAACCATGCCCGATGACTTTTTGGCCGACGAGCTGCGCCAGCGCGTGGCAGCCCAGCCGGTGTCCTTCACCTTCAAGGTGCAGCTGGCCGACAAGTCTGACCAGCTGACCGACCCGACCCTGCAGTGGCCCGACAGCCGCCCGGTGGTCGGTGCGGGTCGGCTGGTGATTGACAAGGTGGAAGCGGCCGCAGGCGGTGCCTGCGACAAGTTGACCTTCAACCCGCTGGCGCTGCCCAAGGGCATCAAAGCCTCGGCCGACCCGGTGCTGCTGGCCCGCCCCGCGCCTTACGGCGTGTCACTGGGCCGCCGCCTGACGGAAGCGGCCGCGAAGTAGGTCAGCAGCCCGATTGCATGGATGGATGGATGGATGAATAATTGCTATTAAATAAATAGCACTCCATGCAGTGAATACCTAGGCTGGCGGGTAGTTTGGTCTTGAATCTGGTATCAGTGCCCTTAAAAGTTAACCTCTAGGTTAATTTTTGAGGGTTTTTCGCGTGTGCGGCTCAAAAATCGACTTGCAGCTTGCTTTTTACAAGGGTTTTGGCCCCCAAAGTGCCACCAGCCTAGAGAGATCATTCGGTCAGTGCTATTGAAATAGCAGCAACATTCAGGGGGGTCTCAAAAGGACTTTGCCCTGCGGCCGAGCGGGCGGCGGGTGTTAACGTGGAAGATCAGCCACCCGCCATCGGCCGTGACCCGCAAGGCCTTGGCAGGTGATTTTTTGCCCCTTTTTTCCTCGAAAGCCCTTCATGACCTACACCCTCTACAGCAGCGCCATTCCCGTTTTTCAGCAAATGCTGGGCGGACTCAGCCAGGTGCTGGCCAAAGCCGAAGCGCATGCGGCTGACAAAAAAATCGACCCCAACGCGCTGCTGCAGGCGCGTCTGTACCCTGACATGTTTGCGCTGCTGCGCCAGGTGCAGGTGGCCACAGACTTTGCCAAAAGTGTGGCTGCCCGGCTGGCCGGGGTCGAGGTGCCCAAACTCGACGACAGCGAGCAGACCTTTGCCGACCTGCAAGCCCGTATCAGCACCGTGCTGGCGTTTGTGGGGGGCCTGGACGCCGCCTTGTTTGCGGACGCCGCCACGCGGGAAATCATCACCCAGGCTGGCACGCCGAAAGAAAAGCGCTTCACCGGGCAGTCTTACCTGCTGAACTACGGCCTGCCGCATTTCTTTTTTCACACCACCACGGCCTATGCCATCTTGCGGCACAACGGCGTGGAAGTGGGCAAAAAAGACTACATCGGCACGTATTGACGCGCAAGTTCCCGGTCAGTCCAGCGCGCTGGCCGGGCCAAAAAACTCCCAGCGGGTCTGGGCGGCCGGCACACCCAGCGCCAGCAGCTGCTGTTTGATCTTTCGCATGAAGGGTTGGGGGCCCAGAAAGTAGGCCTGCACGTCGCGTGAGGCGGGCAGCCACTGGCCCAGCTGTTCGGTGCTGACCGGCCCGGTGGCGTGCGGCGCGTCGGCGGCAGTGCTGCCGTCGGCCGTGTCATACACATAAAACCGCTTCAATTGGGGGTGGCGCGCCAGCCGCGCTTCCACCGCGTCCCGGAAGGCGTGCACCGCGCGGTGCCGCGCAAAGTGGATGAAATGCACCGGGCGTGTACCCGCCAGCGCGGCGTCCAGCATGGCCAGCATCGGGGTGATGCCCACGCCGCCACTGATCAGCACCACCGGCTTGTCATCGGCCACCAGCCCGAACGCACCTGCCGGCGGGAACACGTCCAGCACAGAGCCGACCTGCACCGCGTCATGCAGGTGGTTGGACGCCACACCGCCCGGCTCACGTTTGACGCTGATGCGCAGCGCGCGGCCATCGGGTGCGGCCGACAAAGAATAGTTGCGGCGAATCGACTGCCCGCCGACCTGCAGGCGCAGGCCCAGGTACTGGCCGGGGGCAAAGTCGATCAGCGCGCCACAGTCTTGCGGGGTCAGGGTGAAGGACGTGATCTCGGCGCTTTCGGGCACTTTTTGCACCACCGTGAAGGACCTTGCACCGCGCCAGCCGCCGGGCGCAGCAGCGGTGTCGGCGTAGATTTTTTCTTCCGCGCCGATCAGGATGTCGGCCAGCTGCTGGTAGGCCGCGCCCCAGGCCGCCAGCACCGCGTCGGTCGCCACGTCGGCCCCCAGCACCTCCCGAATCGCGCGCAGCAGGCAGGTGCCCACCACCGGGTAGTGGCCGGGTTCGATCTGCAGCGACACGTGTTTCTGGATGATCTGCGTGACCAGGCCGCCCAGTTGCTCCAACTGGTCAATGTGGCGGGCATACATCAGCACGCCGTTGGCCAGCGCACGGGGCTGCGCGCCGTCGGCTTGGTGGGCGGGGTTGAAAAACGGCCGTACCTCGGGGTGCTCGGCCAGCAGGATTTGATAGAAATGGGTGGTCAGCGTCTCGCCGCCGCTTTCCAGCAGGGGTACGGTGGACTTGACGATGGCACGTTGTTCCGGGGTCAGCATGGGGTCATCTTTCAAAAGAGGCTGCCTTGCCTGGCTGATTGCCAGGCTGTTGAGGCGGCCGTGTCACCTTGCTTATCAAGACGCGTGCCCGCTAGCTTTTCTCTATAAATCAATCACTTAACTCCTTTGTGAGTCGTAAAGATATGATTGAGCAAGAGTCAAAACGACTCGCCAAAAATCAAAAAGACTCTAGCCATGATGTTGCAAACCTTGGTCCCGCTGGTCGATGACCTAGCCCGTGAACTGCCCGACGGTGAGCGCTATCGCCGCCTGTTGGCCGCAGTGCGTGCCTTGCTGCCCTGCGACGCGGCGGCTCTGCTGCGGCTGGACGGTGACGCGTTGCTGCCCGTAGCCGTCGATGGTCTGAGCCCGGACACGCTGGGGCGGCGGTTCAAGGTCAATGAGCACCCACGGTTTCAGCTGCTGCTGCAGGCCCCGGGTCCGACCCGCTTCCCGCCGGACAGCCCTTTGCCTGACCCCTATGACGGACTTGTGGCGGGCGTGCCGGGCCAGCTCGAAGTGCATGACTGCATGGGTTGTCCGGTGCTGGTGGGAGACCGGCCCTGGGGTGTGCTGACATTGGACGCGCTGGACCACGAGCGGTTTTCCCAGGTGGCGCTCAGTGACCTGCAGGCGCTGGCCAGCTTGGCTGCTGCCACCGTCAGTGTGGTGCAGCGGCTGGACGGCCTGGCCCTGCGGCTGGAAGATGAACGCCAACGCGCCGATAGCTACCGCGCTATGGCCGCCCAGGCCCCCACGCCTACGCTGATGGGCCGCAGCTTGGCGCACAAGCAGTTGCTGGACGAGGTGGCGCTGGTGGGTAACAGTGCGCTGACAGTTCTGGTGCTGGGTGAAACCGGGGTCGGCAAAGAACTTGTGGCGCAGGCGCTGCATGCCGTGTCCCCACGCGCAGCCCGACCGCTGATCAGCTTGAATTGCGCTGCGCTGCCCGAACACTTGGTGGAAAGTGAGCTGTTCGGCCACGTGCGCGGCGCGTTTTCAGGCGCGGTGGCCGAGCGGCGGGGCAAGTTTGAGCTGGCCCATGGTGGTACGTTGTTCTTGGACGAGGTGGGCGAGCTGCCCCTGGCTGCCCAGGCCAAGTTGCTGCGAGTGCTGCAATGTGGGCAGCTACAGCGCCTGGGCTCTGACCGTGAACATGCGGTGGATGTGCGCGTGGTGGCCGCCACCAACCGGGATCTGGCTGAGGAGGTGCGGGCCGGCCGGATGCGGGCCGACTTCTACCACCGCCTGAGTGTGTACCCGCTGGTGGTGCCGCCGCTGCGCGAGCGCGGGGACGACGTGCTGCTGCTAGCCGGGCATTTTTTGGAGCAAAACCGCGCCCGTCTGGGCCTGGGCAGCCTGCGGCTGGACGCCAGCGCGCAAACGGCCGTGCTGGCGCATGACTGGCCGGGCAATGTTCGTGAACTGGAACATCTGGTGGCACGCAGCGCTTTGAAAGCTCTGGCGGGGCTGGCCCGCTTGGGGCCGCGGCCTCGTATCGTCAGCCTGACTGCTACGCATCTTGATCTGCAGGCCGCTGTGGCGTCTGACAGTCGTGGTCGTGACGTGCTTGCCCCCTCTGATCAATCTGCTGTGCCAACTGACCTGCGGCGTTCTACCGATGCCCATCAGCGCCAATCCATTGAAGCCAGTCTGGCGCTCCACGCTGGCAACTGGTCTGCAGCTGCGCGTGACTTGGGCCTGCACCGTGCCAATCTGGTGCGGCTGGCTAAGCGGCTGGGGCTGGCCTGAGCGCTCAGCTTGCTCATACCCTCTCAGGCCATGCGGCCCTTGTTTTCAACCACGCTGCAGCCAGTGATGCGCCAGCTGCGGTTTTTTTGCCGCTGCAGGCTGTAGATCGCCAGCCAGGACTCGCCTTCGGCGTCCACCATCTGCACGCGCTGGATGACGTCGTCGTCCTTGCCGTTGGCCTTCAGAAACGCCACCGTGGCCGGGCGGTACACCACCGGGTAGCCACGCTGCACCATGGCCAGAAACCCTTCGGCGGAGCCCACGGCTTCACGCACATTGGGCGCGGCGTAAGAAAAGGCCTTGACGGCGTCGTCAGCCGCCAGCGCCGCCAGCTGGGCCTCGACCACCTGGCGCACCGCTTTGGCGTCGGCTTCGGTGAAGGGCGCGGCCAGTGCGGTGGCCGCCCAGCCCTGCAGCGCCAGCAGGGTGATGGCCGCCAGCGCGTGAAGCGCCAGGGCGCGCAGCCGGTTCCAGGGGCCAGGGCTGGCGGTGCCAGCGCTCAAGGGGAAGTGGTTTAAAAGGTGGGCCATGGTGCTCGTCCTTGCCAAGAGGTTGAACGGCGGCGCACGGTTGACAGGGATGTGTTTTTGACAGTGCGCCGTCGACATCATCATGCAGGAAAATCAGGTGTTCGGCCAGTTGCGCGGCCTCCATCCCCACAGAAAGTTTGCCCATGTCCAGCCTGTTCAACACCAGCGGTGCCTCTCAGTGGTACGGCGAGCTCATCAAGCCGGTTTTTGCCCCGCCCGCCGGGGTGTTTGGCCCCGTCTGGGGTGTTTTGTACGTCATCATCGCCATCAGCTTTGGCTGGGTGCTGGTGCAGTGCCTGCGCCGACGTCAGCCGTGGGCGCTGCTGCTGCCGTTTGCGCTCAATGTGCTGTTCAACGCGGCCTACACGCCCATCCAGTTCGGCCTGCGCAACAACGTGCTGGCCAGCTTTGACATCGTGTTGGTCCTGGGCACGCTGCTGTGGGCCATGGCAGCGGTGTGGCCCCGGGCGCGCTGGGTGGCGCTGGTCAACGTGCCCTACCTGCTGTGGGTGGGTTTTGCCACCGTGCTGCAGTTCAGCATCACGTGGCTGAACCGTTGAAAATGCAGCATTTCTCACATTTTTTCTAAACGGAACCCCATGCCTTCTTCAGCGTCACTTCAGGTCATCGAAGCCCAAACTGGCGAGAACCCCACCGCCACCATTTTGATCATGCACGGCCTGGGGGCCGACGGGCGTGACTTCCTGCCTGTGGCCGAGCAGCTGGACTTGTCCAGCGTCGGGCCGGTGCGGTTTTTGTTTCCCAGTGCGCCCAGCATGCCGGTCACGATCAATGGCGGCTACGTCATGCCTGCCTGGTACGACATCCTGGGCACCGACCTGGTCCGCCGCGAAGACGAAGGCGGGCTGCGCCAGTCACAAGCTGCCATTGACGGGCTGATCGCCCATGAGATCGATCGGGGCATCGCGGCGCACCGGATCGTGGTGGCGGGGTTTTCACAGGGCTGCGCCATGGCGCTGATGACCGGGCTGCGGTTCAATCAGCGTCTGGGCGGTATTGCCGCGCTGTCGGGTTATTTGCCGCTGGCCGCCACCACGGCGGCTGAGCGCTCACAAGCCAACGCTGGGGTGCCGATCTTCATGGCCCATGGCACGCGGGACGGTGTGGTGCCCATCGCGCGGGCTGAAGCGTCACGCGACGCGCTGCAGGTGTTGGGCTACGGCGTGGACTGGCACGCCTACCCGATGGAGCATTCGGTGTGCCCCCAGGAAATCACGGATTTGCAGGCCTGGTTGTTGCGCGTGCTGGGCTGACCGGCGCACCGCCCGCCAGATCAGGGGTCAGCGGTTGAGCGGTGACGGCTGGGTTCGCTCAAAACCGCCTGCCAGCACGGGTGTTGTGGGTCGTGCGCGTTTCATTTCTTCATCGCGGATCGCAAACAGTTTTTCAAGATCCTGGGTGAGGTCGCTCTGGCTGAAAGGCTGCGTCGGCTGAAACGTGACCGTGTGCACAAAGTGCTCGGGGCTTCCTGCTGCGGGCGTGACTTGCGTGGCAGCCAGCACGGCCGGGAAGTGCGCTGAAGGCGGTTGGGTGACGCTGATGCTGGCAGCGGCAGGTATGAGCTGCTCGTCGTTCCAGTAGGTCTTGTCGGGCAAGGTGGTGTAGGGGCATACCTCTTCCAGATCCAGTTGCCAGGAAATTCCATGCACCCACAAGGTGGCTTTGGGGTCGAAGCGTTCAATGCGCGCTCGCACCTCTTTCTGGAATGGGCAGGCAAACCGCAGCAACCGTTCGTCCCAGTGGGTGATCACCATGTGGATGTACAGGCCCGGGCCGCGTCGCCGGCTGGTCACGTTGAGCGTCTGGCAATCGACCCACTCAGAGGGAATGCCGCTTTTGCGCAGCACGTCGCGCACAGTGACCATCACCAGTTGCTGGCGGTTGACTGCCTCGCTGCCCGTTTGCAGGGTGGACGATGGGTCTGAGCTTTTGAATTTAGGCTGAACGGCAGGACGGCCGAACAGGGTGCGCAGCATGTTCTTCATGGGTGTCTCTGTGTTGTTGCTTGTTCGGTGGTTCACGACTGCCACGTGCCTTGGGCAGACCCGTCATGTGGTCTGACATCGGATGGCTGCTGACTCAGGTGTTACAAGCTGTTTTTTTGACGTCAATATCGTATTTGGATGGTTCATTGTCAATGCAGAAACCAATACAAAAGGGCTCAAATGTGCAGTTTTTCCAGTTTTCACGTTTGCGTGAGTGGGTGTTGATGTTTCTAAATGTAATTCTTATGCCTGACAGCGGCCTGCTGTGAGCCATGCATCCCGGGAATGCCGCTGCCCAGCGCAAAGCGCGTGCCTGTGATACCTTCCACGCCAGTTGAGAAATGAGAGAGTGGACGATATGAACGATTTGCATCACCAGGGGGGCCATGCGGCGCAGACCGAGCCGAAACGCCTGGCGGATTTGAGCCGCAGCGTGAACGCCCTGGGCGGCGAACGTCTGCTGGGCATGTCCTGCGGCGTTGAGAAGGAAAGCCTGCGCGCGCTGCCAGGTGGCGGCCTGGCGCTGACACCGCACCCCGCCGCGCTGGGCTCGGCCCTGACGCACCCCAGCATCACCACTGACTTCAGCGAGTCCCAGGTTGAGCTGGTCACCGGCGTACACACCCGCGTGGCGTCGGCGCTGGACGAGCTCACGCAGATCCACCAGTTCACCTACGCCACGCTGAAGGCCGAGGGCGACGAGATGCTCTGGGTGTCCAGCATGCCCTGCGGCCTGCCCACCGATGAGACGATCCCCGTGGCGCGTTTTGGCTCGTCCAACGTGGGTCGTGCCAAAAGCGTGTATCGGCTGGGCCTGTCGCACCGGTACGGGCGGCGCATGCAGACCATTTCAGGCATTCACTACAACTGGTCGTTGCCGGGCGTGACCAATGAGCAGTACTTCGGCCTGATCCGCAACTTTCGCCGCCAGGCGTTTTTGCTGCTGTACCTGTTTGGCGCGTCGCCGGCGGTGTGCTCCAGTTTTGTCAATGGCCGCCAGCATGAGCTGCAACAGCTCTCAGGCAGCACGATGTACATGCCGCATGGCACATCGCTGCGCATGGGGCGGCTGGGCTACCAGAGCGATGCGCAGGCCTCGCTGGCCGTCAGCTACAACAGCCTGGAAGGCTATGCGGCGTCATTGCAGGACGCGCTGACCCGCGCTTACCCGGCCTATGAAACCGTGGGCATTCAAAACCCCGGTGGTGACTACAACCAGCTGGCCACCACGCTGCTGCAGATTGAAAACGAGTTCTACGGCACCATCCGCCCCAAACGGGTGATCTTCCCCGGTGAGCGTCCGCTGCATGCGCTGCGTGAACGTGGGGTGGAGTACATCGAGGTGCGCCTGATGGACCTGGACCCGTTTGAGCCGGTCGGTATCACGGCGCAGACGATGCATTTCATTGACATCTTTTTGCTGCACTGTTTGCTCAGCGACAGCCCGGACGACAGCCCCCAGGAAATCGCCGCGCTGGCGAGCAACCAGCACCTGACAGCCGCGCGCGGGCGTGAGCCCGGCTTGCTGCTGCAGCGCGGGGGCAGTGCTGTCAGCCTGACGGACTGGGGCCATGACATCTTGCGGGACTGCGCCCCAATTGCCACCGCGCTGGACGCCGCCCACGGCAACCACGACTACAGCGAAGCCTTGGCGGCGGCCACTGCCGCGCTCAATGACCCCAGCCTGCTGCCGTCGGCCCGGGTGCTGGCGGCCATGGCGCAGGACTTTGACAACTCGTTTGTCAAATTTGTGCGTGCGCAGTCGGAAAAAACCCGTGACGTGCTGCAGGCACTGCCGTGGACGTCGGCGCAACAAAGCCACTTTGAGCGGCTCAGCCAAGAGTCTGTGGCGGCGCAAAGGAAAATCGAAGCGGCCGACACCATGCCCTTTGAGATCTACCGCCAGCAGTACGTGTCGCCGCAGCGCCTGGGCGTGCCGGGCCGGGCGGCGCGCAAGGGGGTTGACACCGCCTTGGCGGGCTTGGGCAGCAGCGTCGCCTGAGTACCCGGCGCCAGCCGTCCCGGTTCAATGGACATCAGGCACCTGAATCCAGTCTGGTGCTGCCGCTCGCCAGGTTCCTTGTTCAAGCTTCATGGGCATGGCGCTGCGGTTCGGGCTGTGGTTTCTGGCTTCACCCATCTGAAAAGGTGAGCCCAGAAAAGCGTGCTCTTGAGGGGGCGTTTTTTTCAGCGTGGCGGTGACACTGGCCCGTGTGATGGGGCCGTCCACGCGCCGGAGCGAACGCACAAACAGCTGGGCCGACAGGTAACCGCCCTGCGACAGGCTGCTCAATGGCAGCTTGGCTTGGCGCATCAACTCGCGCCAATCAAGCGACGACAACGACCGGCTGTTCCACGGCTCAAACTCTGACATGGCGTAGATCTCGTCCGCCGAATTTCGCATCAAATGGGCCAGCTTGGCGGTGTAAGCCGGTGCCAGAAACACCCAGGTGATCCCGGTAAACCCCAGCTCGCGAGCGGACTGCAGCCATTGCACAACGGCGGGCTCGTGCCCGGTGAAGATCACCACGTCACAGCTTTTTTTTCTCCAGATCATTGAGCATTGGCTTCCAGTCGTCGCCCGGTTTCACGGCTTGCAGTGGCGGTGTGGCTTTTGCGGTCTGCTCAGCAAGCCGCTTCATGGCCTGGGTGTAGCCGGCCACCATGCCTGGCAACTCCAGCACCACAGGACACAGGTTTTTGCTTTTCAGTCGCTCACGGGCAAACAAGATGGCGCTGGCCAACCCGGTGTACGGGCCGTTGTTAACCGGCACGATGTTGGGTGAACGGAAGCACTGCGGGGCCATCGAGCCCCCTTGCAGCGACAAAATGCCTGCTTCTTCGTAGAGTTTCTGGTTGACGGCGCAGTCCATCAGCCCTGAGCCACCGACCAGCGCCACCACGTCCGGGTCATTGACCAGCTGGGCTGCGGCTTGAGCTGCAGTGGCCGGATCGGATTGCTCGTCAAGGGACAGGTAGTGAATCGGCCGCCCGCCAACGCCACCGCTGGCATTGACCGCGTCGAAGTAGGCTTTGGCCGCCTGTGACGATTCGGGAAACGCTGCGCCGCCGGACAAAGCGCTCAGTGCGCCGACCTTGATGGGTTTGCCAGCCTGGGCAACTGCTGCACCCACACACAGGCAGCCCAGCAGGGCCGCCACCCGCCGTGTAGCCAAAAACATCATGGTGTTTCCTTGTTCAGGGATGTAAAAAGCACGCCCCTATGGGTTAGACAGGCGCGCAGCGTGCAGTCGCTGGGCTACAGCTGGTTGTTCAGCCACTGGGCCAGATCTGCCAACAGTTGCGGGCCCGCTGGTGACACCGCAGAAAAATGGATGCAGGCGTGAATGGCGCTGGCGTCATGCCGGTGGCAGACCTTCACACCAGCGGCCTCAGCCCGCAGTGCCAGGGCGTGGCCTTCGTCACGCAGCGGGTCGTGGCCCATGGTGGCTATCCAGGTGGCGGGCAGGGTGCTGAGGTCTGATTTCAAAATTGCCACATCCGGGTGTTCTGGCGATGTGGGTGATGGGCCGCCCAGGTAGCAGGCGTTGAACCACTGCATACCGGCTCTGCTGAGCAACTTGCCGTCGTTTTCTTCATAGGACGGGCTGAACTCGTTCGGGTGTTGAGCCACCGGGTAGATCAAACCCAAAGCCCGTACGGCGGGTGACCGAACCCGGCGCACCGCCACCAACGCCAGTTGAGCGCCAGCGCTGTCGCCCGCCACGGCGATGCGGCTGGCGTCGCCGCCAAGGTCGCCCGCATTCAGCGTCAGCCAGCGAAGTGCAGATTCCACGTCGTCAGGCGCGGCTGGAAAAGGGTGCTCGGGTGCCAGCCGGTAGTCCACAGCCACCACCAGCAGATTGCCCAGATGACACAGGCTGCGACAAGCCTTGTCATGGGTTTGCAGATCGCCCATCACAAAACCACCGCCGTGGACAAACATCAGGACCGGCCAGGGGCCCGTGCTGGCGGGCTCATAAATCCGCAAAGGCAGGCTGCTGCCGCCCGGGCCCTCGATGGCTCGGTCCCGGACTGTGCCGATGGCCGGGGCGGGCAGATTCAGTGCTGCGTCCTGATCGCGGTAGATCTGCCGCACGATGACCGGTGGCAGGCTTTCCAGAGGGGGGCTGTTTTGACTGGCGGCCTGGGCCAGAAAAGCTGCAAATGCGGGTGACAGCGGGGCTGATTGCAGCGTGGTTTTGACGGGCGTTGTGCGCATGTTGTGGTCCTGAACAATCAGATGGAGGCGGAAGTCACTGCGGGAGTGACGGTTTGGGATGTGCGCACTGTTGGCTGACGCAGCAAAAAATGCCCCAGCGCTGGCAACAACACCAGCGCACCGACCATGTTCCAGACGAACATGAAGGCCAGCAAAATGCCCATGTCAGCCTGGAACTTGATGGGCGAAAACGCCCAGGTGCCTACCGCCAGGGCCAGCGTGATGCCGGTCAGCATGACGACCCGGCCGGTGAACTGCAGCGCGTGGTGGTACGCGTCCGACAAGCTGGCACCTTCCCGCATTCGCGCCAATGTGATGCTCAGCACATACAGCGCGTAGTCCACGCCGATGCCCACGCCCAGCGCAATCACCGGCAAGGTCGCCACCTTCACGCCCATGCCCAGCCAGACCATCAGCGCCTCACACAGAATGGAGGTCAACACCAGCGGCAGCACCGCCACCACCACTGCGCGCCAGCTGCGGAAGGTGATCCAGCACAGGATCACCACGGCGGCATACACCCACAGCAGCATCTCGCGCATCGCTTTGCCCACCACGATGTTGGTGGCCGCGGCAATGCCCGCACTGCCGGCGGCCAGCTTGAACTGCACCTCGTCTGTGTTGTGGGCGGCGGCGAAGCGCTCTACCTCGGCCACCACCCGGTCCAGCGTTTCGGCCTTGTGGTCCTTCAGGTACACCGACAGCGCCAGGAAGGAGCAGCTCTGGTTGAACAGCTCGCGCGGAGCGCGGGTTTGCACGCCGCCCAGAGCGCCGTCATTGGGCAGCAGCTCGAACCATTTGAAGTTGCCCTCGTTGTAGCCCACCATGGCCAGCTTGGACAGTGCCGCCATCGAGTTGGTGGACTCCACGCCCGGCAGTTGCTCCAGCCCCCAGGCCAGTTGGTCCAGCTTGGCCAACGTGCCGTAGCGGGTGCATTGGTCTTGTGGGGTCGTCACCATGACCGTGAGGATGTCGGCACTCGCCGAGTAGTGCGAGATTTGGTAGGCGTTGTCACGGTTGTAGCGTGAGTCGGCTCGCAGCTCGGAGGCGCCGGGGTCCAGGTCGCCAACCTTCAGGTTCAGGCTGACGGCATAGCCGCCAATGGCCATCAGGCTGGACACCACGATGGCGGCCGTTGCCCAGCGTTTGTGCGTGAAACGGTCCAGCAAGGCCCACAGCCAGGGGCGTTTGCCAGCGTCCTGCGCGGATTCTTCACGCAGGCTGCGGGCCGCTGCCGAGGGTGCCACGCCGGTGTAGCTGAGCAAAATCGGCAGCAGCACCAGGTTGGTGAAAATCAGCACCGCCACGCCAATGCTGGCGATCAGCGCCAGGTCCTGGATCACCTTGATCTGAATGATCACCAGCACTGCAAACCCCACCGCGTCGCACAGCAGCGCGGTCAGGCCGGCCATGAACAGGCGGCGAAAGGTGTAGCGCGCGGCCACCACACGGTGCGTGCCCCGGCCCATGTCCTGCATGATGCCGTTCATCTTTTGCGCGCCGTGGCTCATGCCAATGGCAAACACCAGAAAGGGCACCAGCACCGAATACGGGTCCAGCTCATAGCCCAGCAGCGCCAGCAAGCCGAACTGCCAGACCACCGCCACCAATGAGCAAGCCACCACCAGCGCGGTGCTGCGGGCGCAGCGGGTGTAGCCGTACAGCACCACGGTGGTGATGGCCAGGGCCAGCAAAAAGAACAACAAAACCTGTTGCAGTCCCTCGATCAGGTCACCCACCACCTTGGCAAACCCTGTGACGCGTATGGCCAGTGTGTCGCTGGCGTACTTGCTGCGCAGGTTTTCAATCTGGCGTGACAAGTCACCGTAGTCCAGCACCTTGCCGGTGTCGGGGTTGCGATCCAGCAGAGGCACAAAAATGATGGTCGATTGGAAATCCCCGGCCACCAGTTGGCCGATCTCACCCGAACGTTCCACATTGGCGCGCAATTCGCCCAGGCTGGCCGGCGAGCCATCAAAGGTGTCTGGAATCACCGGGCCGCCGTCCAGGCCTTCTTCGGTCACCGCCACCCAGCGGGTGTTGGATGTCCATAAGGACTTCATGAAGGGCCGGTCAACACCAGGCAGCAGAAAAATCTCGTCATTGATTTTCTGCAGGTTTTCCAGGTAGCTTTTGTCAAAAATCGTGCCCTTTTTGGCCTGCACCACCAGGCGCAGCGCATTGCCCTGGCCCGCCAGATCACCTTTGTGCGCCAGGTAGTTGGCGATGTAGGGATGGCCGGTGGGGATGGTTTTCTCGAAGCTGGCGTTCAGCGCCAGCTTGGTGCCAAACCAGCCCAGCACCAGCGTCAGTACCAGGCAGATCGCCATCACCCAGGGGCGGTGGTTGAAAAAGGCCCGTTCCAGCGCGTTGCCGGAGCGGGTGTCGAAGTCTTCCAGCCGTTTAACGACAGGCTGGGGTTGGGAGGAGGTATCGGCGTGCATAAATGAGGGCCGCGCAGGGGCGGCTTTTTTTCTTCTTTCAGTGAACAGACTTTGGCAAACGCCGCATACCGCGCAAGCTGGCCAGCACCAGGCTGCCATCGGCCGCGATCGCCACCCCCGATGCGGGCACCGGCTCACGGGCAGGCACGCGCTGCAGGGCCGGGCCATCGTCTCGGCCCTGCAGCACATCCCCGGCCTGGCCAAGCAGCACAAAACCACCGCCAGGCAAGGCCACACCCGCGCCAATGGCCATCGGCAGGCCGGTGTCCAGCCTGTCCCACCGAGCACCCGCATCCACCGAACGGAAGGCCGTGCCGCGCAGGCCATAAGCCACCCAAACATCGCCGGCCGTGCGCAGCAAGCCAAAAAAGCTGCCTTTGTACGGCGACTCCAGGGCCTGGAAGCTGGCCCCCGCGTCGGTGGAGCGCAGCAGCAAGCCCTGTTCACCCGCGATCAGCACGGTGCTGCCGTGGGCCCGCAGGCCGTACAGGTGCAGGCTTTTCGGATTGGGCAGGCTGACGACCGACCAGCTTTTGCCGCCATCGGCGGTCGCCAGCATCAACCCATAGGCACCCACCACGAAGCCGCGTTGGGCATCGACAAACTCCAGGTCAAAGAAGGGCTTGTCCGCGCCTTCGTCCACCAGCCGCTGAGCGTTGGCAATCTGCCGTGCATCGCCAGATTGCTGCGCGGCTTGCAACGCCAGCGCGGCGGCCTGAATCCCGTCAAGCTGCTTGTGCCAGGTGGCACCCGAGTCATCCGTGCGCAAAACCACGCCCAAATGCCCGGCCGCCCAACCGGTACGCGCATCGGCAAAGCGCACGCTGGTCAGCGTGGCCTGCACCGGCACGGCCGCCTGCTTCCAGGTCCCGCCGTGGTCGTCTGACAAAAGCACCGTGCCACGCTCGCCCACGGCCACCAGCCGCAGCCCCGCGCGGGCCACCGCCAGCGTGGCCGCACCCAAAGCCTTGGGGGATTGAAGTGCGGGCTGTGACAACACGGCCGGGGCCGCCCAGGCCGGCAGCAAAGCCGACGCGGCCCACACCAGCAGAGACCGCCGCGCCACGGTGTTGGCTGCCAGCATCAGCGCGCGCCTTCGTTGGCCAATGATTCCGCGCTGAAAAACGAGCGTGGAATCGGGGGCTGGATCTCGAACTGCTTGGGCATGCCATTGGAGGCCATGTTCAGGTAGTAGGAGCCGTTTTGCAGGTCATAGCCGCCCCAAAGCACCGAGTTGTTCACCGCTGGCACATCAGGCGCTGTCAGCATCAGCGCGTAGTTGGTGCGCCAGAGCTGGCCCTTGGCATCCCAGCCGTCAAACAGCACGGTTTGCCAGCTGTCCTCGTCCAGGTAGTACTTGCGCTTGGGCACCACATGGCGCTTGCCCGCAGCCAGCGTGGCCTCCACCTCCCACACGCGGTGCAACTCCCAGCGCACCTGGGCAGGGTTCAGCGTGTTGGGGGTCACCAGGTCTTCAATCTTGGCGATGGCGGCGCGGTTGTTGTTGTAGGGGATGTACATCTCCTTTTTACCCACCAGTTTCAGCTCGTGCTTGTCGATGGGGCCAAACAGGGTGAAGGCTTCGTCAAACAGGCCGATGCCCGAGGTCACCGAGTCCGGTGTGTCATAGGCCACTGACGGGGCTTTGCGCACGCGGCGCTGGCCGACCAGGTACTGCCACAGGCCGCGCGGAGCCGCGTCGGACACGCCGTCCAGCGCCAAAATGGCTTCCCCGGCCTTGGAGCCCGGCGCGTTGGCGACGAACTTGCCGTACTGGTAGTAGCCGTCAAATTTTTCCAGGCTGCCGTCTTTGTCGTAGAACGCTTGGCGGATGGTTTGGTTTCCGCCCGAAGCCAACGCCCGGCGGCCATCGGAGGTCACCACCCAAACCTGCGCGGGCATGCTGTAGTTGCCGCCGCGCCACGCGGTGCGCTGGTTCCAGATGGCTTCATACCCATCCTTGGGGATGGGAAAGGGCACGCCGCCAAACGCGCCTTCCATGCCGTAGCCGCCCTCGATGGTTTTGGCGCGGGTGGCATTTTTGAAGGTGTTGTCATAGACCGACTGGGGTGCGGCAGCGGTGCGGTGCGTGGGGTAGACGTCGATGCGAAAGTCAGGGTGCTTTTTCATCAAGGCCTGCACACCGTCGCTCAGTTTGTCGGCGTACTGGGCCATGTTTTTGGCGTTGATGCTGAAGGCAGGCTTTTCGCTGGGGAACAGGTCGGGGCGGGCATCACCGTTGTTGTAGCCGGGGCTGGCCTTGGTCAGCCCGCCTGCCCAAGGCGGAATGCTGCCGTCCTTGTTGCCCGCCTTCTCGGCGCCCAAGGGCGTCAGGGTGGTTTTGAGTTTGGCCGCTTCGTCGGCGCTCACAGCGGCTTGGGCGCCCACGCTGGTAGCCAGCAGGGCGGCAGCGAAAACAGTGGATTGTGTGAAAGTCATCATGGTTTGTGTCCGGTTTGTTGGCGTGGTCAAAATGTGCGTGAGGCGGTGAACGACAGGTAGTTGCGGTCTTTCAGCGTTTGGCCATACGACAGCATCCGTGTGGGGGTGCGGGGGTCGGTCACGGTGAAGGTGTTTTCCTTGCCAAAAAACGCCGTGTAGTTCAGCCCGACATTCCAGTCCTGGTATTTCCCCTTGACCCCTAGGCTGAAGTCGCCAGCTTTGCTGGCGCCACCGGCAAAGTTCATCATGGCCGACGAGCGGCCCGCAAAGTTGTAGCCCAGGCCGATCGGAATGGACAGGTCCAGGCCGGGCAGAACCTGGAAGTACTGGGGCTCAAAGATCATGCGAAAGGCTGCTGCGTCGCGTGTGGCGTTGGGGTCCAACCCGCCAAAACCAACCGTGCCGGGGTTCTTGGTCACGCTCAACAGGCGGTTCCAGGCCAGCTCGGCCACCAGCGCCCCACCGTCCCACAGGCTGGACTTGGTCAACACATAAATGCCGGACAGATTCAGGTGGGCTGTTTTGCCAATGGCGTGGCAGGGGTTGCTGGGCGAGCCACTGCAGTTGGACGGCGGCATGAAAGGCGCACCCCCCAGCACGGCCGGGTCGTTGGCCAGAGGGGCGTTGGTGCGCACCGATCCTTCGAGCGCCCAGTTCAATTGGCCGACCGATGACGTGACGCTGGCCCCCACGGTTTTGATGCCTTCGGCGTACACCCTGTGCGTGTTGCCGTTGATCAGGTCAAACACAGGCACGGCCGGCGTTTTGTCGTTGTAGCGTGCAGCATAAAACCCGAACTCGTACTCACTGCCTGCTGGCGCCCAGCGCAACTGAGCGCCGTACTGGCCACTGTTGCCTGGGGTCTGGTCCTTGCTGTTGTCGGTTGGGATGGGCGGGCCACCCAGGTACAGCCGACCGCCGCCGATGTAGTCCTGGTTTGAAAAATAGCTGCCGACACCGGCAATCTTGCTCGGGCGCCATTTGAGCTGGTAGTAGCCGCCCAGTGTCACGCCGTCGGCCACCTGCAGAGACCCAGAGATTTGCTCGACGGGCAGCAGAACTTCCTTGAATTGCCAGTTGGGCACAGAGACGATCTTGGCGATGTCCACCGGGCCTTGCGCATTGGCGATGCCGTTCTGTCCAAAAAACAGGCTTTCACCGTACTGCAGGGCGTGTTTGCCGACCCGGATGGATGCGGGCATGTTTCCAACCGAGCCTTTGGCGTACACAAAAGCGTCCAGAATTTCGTTGCCGCGGCCGTGCTGATCACGTGTGGCTGGAATGAACTCGTTAGCGGCTTGCCCGGCAAAGTTGCTGACCCCCTGCATGCCGTTGTTGGTGTTGGTGCGCAGGTATTTCGAGTCGTTCCATGCCGAGTGGCTGATGCGCAAGCCAAAGTTGCCATGGGCCACATCAAACTCGGTCAGCAGATCCAGCCGGTTGGACACCACGCCTTTTTTGTTGAAGTTGTTGTTGCCGTCGTTTTCATTGGCCACGCCAGGGTCTCCGGCTGCCGGTGACAACAGTGCAGGGGACGCGTCTTTCAGGCGATAGGCCGCGCTGTATTTGGGCGTGAAGTCAAGCCGGATTTTGGTGTCCGGGTCGCTTCCCAGCTCCAGGGCCTGGGCTGACAGCGCACACATCAGGCAGCTGGCCAATGCCAGCGCGCTGGGTTGAAACAGGTTGGGGGGCTTTTTCATTTTTGTCTCCTCGGGTTGTGGGTCTGTTTTGGGTCTTTTATGGGGCTGTGGTGGGCTCAAAACGTAAAAATGGCTTGGCGTTTCAGAGGTAAGTCGATGCCAAGCCGCCATCGACCGGAATCGTTGTGCCGCTGACCCAGCGCGCCGCGTCACTGCACAGCCAAGCGATCACCGCCGCCACTTCGTCGGCAAAGGCCGGGCGCAGCATGCGGTGGGCATCTTTCTGGATGCGTTCTTCGCCCAGCATGGCCACGAAGTCGCCCAGGATGGGGGTGAACACCGGGCCTGGCGCCACGCAGTTCATGCGCACGCCCTTGCCCATGAACCACTCTTGCGACTGGGTGGCGTTCCAGACAATCAGCGCTTCTTTGAAGTACTGGTAGCAGGTGGCGTGCGGCACCGGGTGCGCCTGCAGCCACTGCGCGCCAGCCTCAAAGCCTTTGGCTGCCGCCAGTTCTTTGTGCAGATCCAGCCGCAGCGGCCATTCGGCCCCCAGGATGGAGGCCACGTTGACGATGGCACTGCCGCGCGGCAGGCGTGGCAACACGGCTTCGGTCAGGTGCCGCAAGCCCAGGTAGTTGACGCGGGCCACCAGGTCGCCGTCGGCTGTGCCGGGCACGCCAGCCACGTTGCAGAACGCGTCGACGCGGGCGGGCAGCTGGGCCACGGCCGCGTCGATCCCTTCCACGGTGCCCAAATCGGCTTTGATGAAATCGTCCAGCGTGATGCTGGCATCGTTGCGGTCCATGCCAATCACTCGGGCCCCCTGGAAGCGGGCCAGACGGGCGGTTTCGGCGCCGATGCCGGACGAGGTGCCGGTGATGACAATGGTTTTTCCTTGCAATTGCATAGCGGTCTCCTGGAGATAAAAAGGGACTTAAAAGGGGTAGGCCGGGGCTTGGTCTTTGACCGTGACCCACTGCCACTGGGTGTATTCCTCCAGATCGGCCGGGCCGCCCACGCTGCTGCCGTTACCGGCAATGCCGGGGCCGCCAAAGGGGTTCACGCAGTCGTCATTGACGGTCTGGTCGTTGATGTGGACCATGCCGGACTTGAGTTGCTGGCCCACGGCCATGGCGCGGCCTACCGACTTGGAAATGACGGCCGACGACAGGCTGCCGCTGTTGTGGTTGGCCAGGGCAATGGCGTCTTCGTCGGTCTTGTAGGTCACGATGTTGGCCACCGGACCAAAGGTTTCTTCGTCAAAAACCCGCATGCCGGGCTGCACGCCAGAGAGCACCGTGGGCCGGTAGAACAGACCGTCAAAGGTGCCGCCCGCTTCCAGCTTGGCACCTGCCCTCACACTGTCCTGCACCATGGCGTGGACGCGGTCGCGTTGCTTGGCATCGATCAGCGGGCCCAGGGCGACCTGGCCCGTCGCACCGTTGCCCACGGGCAGATGCGTGGCCTTGGCGGCCAGGCGCAAGGTGAACTCGGCGGCCATGCTTTCGTGCACCAGGATGCGGTTGGCAGCCATGCAGATCTGGCCCTGGTGGAAAAACGCACCCCAGGCCGCATTGCTGGCGGCCACGTCCAGATCGGCATCGTCCAGGATGATCAGCGAGTTGGTGCCGCCCAGCTCCAGCGACACCTTTTTCAGGTGCTGCCCAGCCAGCGCGCCAATGCGGCGGCCCACGGCGGGTGAGCCGGTAAAGGCGATCATGGGCACCAATGGGTCGACCACCAGCGCTTCACCGGCCTGGGCGTCGCCGGGCAGCACGTGCAGCAGGTCTTTGGGCAAACCGGCTTCGGCCAGCACACGGGCCAACATCAGCCCGCCCGTCACCGGGGTGCGGCTGTCCGGCTTGATGACCACCGCGTTGCCCACCGCCAAGGCCGGCGCCACCGCGCGGATGGTCAGGATCATCGGAAAGTTGAACGGCGAGATCACCCCCACAATGCCGTGCGGCACACGGCGGGCGATGCTGGTGCGGCCCGGCACGCTGGGCAGCACATGGCCTTGCGACTGCAGGGGCAGGTGGGCCGCCAGGCGGCAGATCAGGGCTGCTTCGCGGATTTCATGCTGGCCCTTGGCCAAAATGCCGCCGCTTTCACGGGCAGCGATCAGGGACAGGGCTTCAAAATGCTGCTCGAACAAAGCCGCGGCCCGGTGAAAAACAGCCGCCTTTTCACGCGGCGGCACACCCGCCCATGCTGCTTGGGCCTGCGCCGCTGCGGCGGTTGCAACGCCCACATCGGCCGCATCGGCAATGCCCACGGACCAAAGCACTTCGCCCGTGGCTGGCTCCAGCACGTCCCGCACACCGCCGCCTGCGGGGGTGGGTTGCAAGCCAGAAAAGCGAAAAGGGGCTGTCGAGCCAGTGGCATCCATGGAAATGTCCTTCGGGGTGGGTTGAACGGGGGGTTGATCAAATCGCCACTTTTCGGGTGGCACACCCCTTTATTGCAATGCGCAGGCCATGGCCCGCCGCCACCCCCTCGGCGCTGCGTCTTGAACGCGGTTTTTTCATTGGAAAACCAAGGAGATTCCCTAGGCCCCGGCACCACCCCGGGCGCAAGGGAAATCCCTCGTTTGTTTTTTGCTCAAATAGTTATAAATTTGAATCAAATTTAACCAATTGATCAAATGAAAACCACCACGGCCCCACCCCGCAGCGCAGCCCGTATTTCCCTGGCTGACGTGGCCCGTGCCACTGGCACCGTTCTTGGCACGTTCGACACGGCGTCCGTCGCCAAAGCCCTGGGCGGCTTTGCCAGCACGCAGATGGGCGGGGACGCGCATCCCACCGTGGCCGACATCAGTGAATGCCTGTTCTTTTCACCGGGCGATGGCCGCATCTGGCTGCAGGACCAGCGCATGGTGCTGCTGCACACCGAAGCCCTGGGGTCGCTGCGGCGCGAGATGATCGACAGCCTGGGCACGGCCAAGGCCCGGGGCCTGTTCACCCGCACCGGCTACGCCAGCGGCGCCCGCGACGCCCACCTGGTGCGCAAGCAGTGGCCGGACGCCGATCCCTCAGCTGCGGCCCTGGCGGGCACCCGGCTGCACGCCCTGGAGGGTGTGGTCAAGGTGGAACTGGTGCAAGTGGCCTACGACCCCGACACCGGCAACTACACGGGCGAGTTCCTGTGGCACAACTCCAGCGAGGACGACGAACACATCGCCGCCTACGGCATCGGCGGCTCGCCCGCCTGCTGGATGCAGGTGGGCTACGCCACGGGCTATGTCAGCACCTTGTTCGGTAGCCTGATCCTGTTCCGGGAAACCCAGTGCCGCTCCATGGGAGACGCGCATTGCCGGGTGATCGGCAAATCGGCCAACCAGTGGGACGACATCAGCGAAGACATGCGCTACCTGAACGTGCGCGAGTTTGTCAACACCGCCAGCTACACCCAGCCCGAACCCGCCGCGCTGCCCCAGGCCAAGGCCGGGGACGCCATGGTGGGCGCGTCGTCCGCCTTCAACGCGGCCTGCCACCAGCTGAGCCGGGTGGCCCGCACCTCTGCCACGGTGCTGTTTACCGGTGAGTCCGGGGTTGGCAAAGAGAGGTTTGCCCGCATGCTGCACGCGATCAGTCCGCGCAAAGACCAGCCCTTCATCGCGGTCAACTGCGCCGCCATTCCTGAAACCCTGATCGAGTCCGAGCTGTTTGGCGTGGAGCGCGGGGCCTACACCGGGGCCAGCATTTCGCGGCCCGGGCGTTTTGAGCGGGCCCACGGCGGCACCCTGTTTCTGGACGAAATTGGCACCCTGAGTTTTGTGGCCCAGGGCAAGCTGCTGCGGGCCCTGCAAGAGTGCGAGGTTGAGCGCGTGGGCGGCACCCGCAGCATTGCGGTGGATGTGCGCGTGGTGGCCGCCACCAACGAGGCCCTGCGCCAGGCGGTGAAAAGCGGCAGCTTCCGCGAAGACCTGTTTTTCCGGCTCAACGTATTTCCCATCCACCTGCCGCCCTTGCGCAAGCGCCGCGACGACATTCCCCTGCTGATGAACCATTTCCTCAACCATTACCGGCGCAAACACGGCTGCAACAGCCAGGGGTTTTCTCAGGCGGCTGTGCGCACGCTGCTGAACTACGACTTTCCCGGCAACATCCGCGAGCTGCAAAACCTGGTGGAGCGTGCCGTCATCATGGCCGACGCCGAGGGCCTGATTGATGTCCACCACCTGTTCACCAGCGGCGAGATTCTGAGCGATGACGTCATGACGCTGCGGCTTCAGGGCGACCTCGCCACGCTGAACCTGGACACGCCTGCGAACCAGCACAGCAGGGCCAGCACGCCGCCGCCAGACAGTTCCGCCCCACCACCACCGGGCCCGGTGAGCCCGCTGACGCTGGAGCAGATCGAGCGGGACACCCTGATGCAGGCGATTGCCGCGTCACACGGGAACCTGTCCGCTGCCGCGCGCCTGCTGCGCACCACACGCGCCAAACTGGCCTACCGGGCCAAAAAACATCAGATTTTTTAACCTCCGGTGGCTCGTTGAGCTCCTATTTTGATCAAAACCCCCACCAGCCTAGGTGTTGATTGCCTGTTCTGCTATCAATTCAGGAGTGATTGCAGCGCGTCCTCTGCGTCCTCACACCACCAGCTGGCGGCCGCGTAAAACCCCTCCCACACGCAGCCGTTGCAGCCGCGCCCGCAGCAGGTGGTGGGCAGTGGTGGGGGCGGGCGCAGGCTCAGGCCAGCGGCCCTGGCGCGTGCGCCAAGCCTGTCAAACGCAGCCAGGGCACTGGGCCCGTCCACGCAGGCGTTCATCAGCCTTTGGCGGCTGCCAGTCGGCGGCGCAGGTACAGCCCCATGAAGGCAATGCCCAGCACCAGCGCAAACCAGCCGACCAGCTGGGACTGGGCCACGATGCTTTGCATGCCCGGCGAGGTGACGAAGTACGGTGTGACCAGCACCCCCAGGCCGATCAATGTGCACAGCACGCCCTTGAGCATCAGCTCGTTGTTGGCGCTGTGGCGGGTGGTTTTGTTGTTGGGGGAGCGGGTGGGTGCAGTGGGCAGGGGCATGGCGGGCGATCAAGGGAGGCGACAATTGGAGTTTAGCGGTGGGCCCGCCACGCACGCGCCCACGCCGCCCATGGCCCCACCGCCCTACCGCTGCACTGCCTCCAGAAAGACACCACCCCATGGCCATTCAATGGTTCCCCGGCCACATGCACCTGACCCGTCAGGCCATTGCCGACCGCATCAAGGAAATTGACGTGGTCATCGAGCTGCTTGACGCGCGCCTGCCCGGCTCCAGCGCCAACCCCATGCTGGCCGAGCTGACGCAGGGCCGCCCGGCGCTGAAGATTTTGAACAAGCAGGACCTGGCCGACCCGGCGCGCACCGCGCTGTGGCTGGCGCATTACAACGCGCAGCCGAACACCCGCGCCATCGAGCTGGACGCCAGTGAAACCGCCCCGGCGCGCCGCCTCATCAAGGCCTGCCGCGAGCTGGCTCCGCTGCGCGGTGGCATGGTCAAGCCGATGCGGGTGTTGATCTGCGGCATTCCCAACGTGGGCAAGTCCACGCTGATCAACACGCTGACGGGCAAAAAAGCCACCAAAACCGGGGACGAGGCGGGCATCACCAAAACCGAGCAGCGGATTTCGCTCGACGACGACTTTTATCTGTACGACACGCCCGGCATCTTGTGGCCGCGCATCATCGTCGCCAAAAGCGGCTACAACCTGGCCGCTAGCGGGGCCATCGGCCGCAACGCCTTCAATGAAGAAGAAGTGGCGCTGGAGCTGCTCAACTACCTGGTGCCCAATTACCCGGACGCGCTGAAGGCGCGTTACCGCGTCGAGTTGCCCGAGGGCATCACCGACGAGGTGCTGCTGGAAGACATTGGCCGCAAACGCGGCGCGGTGTTGAGCAAGGGGCGCATCAACCTGCAAAAAGCCGCTGAAATCGTGATCTACGAGTTCCGCGCCAGCACGCTGGGCCGGGTGACGCTGGAAACCCCGGAGGAGTTTGCGCAGTGGCTGGCCGAGGGCCAAAAGCTGGACGCCGAGCGGCAGGTGAAAAAAGACAAGATCGAGACCGACCGGCTGATGCGTTTCAAAAAAATCCCCCGGCCCAACCACCGGGACAAGACCGAACCACGCGGGGAGCTGGGCAACTAACCCACCCCGCAGAAACCCAAAAAAAGAGCGCCACCTGGGCGCTCTTTTTGTTTCATGATCCGCGAGGTTTACTTCACCAAGTCAAACAGCTGGCGGGCCGCTGCTGCGCAAAACGGTGGCTCGTAGCTGCCGTGGTAGTTGCCGAAGTAGGTCGCCGGGCTGCTGGCCAGCACCGCGCCGTACACCGCCTGGATGGTCGCGTCCACGTCCACCGTGCTGACGTTGGTCAGGCCGCGGCTGTCGAAGTCAGCCTTCATCACGGCCTGGTGCATGGCCGGTGGCACGGTGGGGTCCCCTGCGCCGCCGCACAGCAGCAGCCTTGAGCGTGGGTTCCAGCCCAGCGTGTCGTTGCGCTTGCCGGCCAGGAACAGCGGGTTGTTGGCGTTGGTCTGGGAGTCCGCAATGAAGGCCGGCTGGAACAGCGCGTCACGCGCCTGGTTCGGGGTTTCACCCGCTGCACCGGGCAGCTTGCCGGTGCTCACCAGCGTGCCGAAGGTCAGCGTCGGGTTGGGCAGCAGGGTTTCGATGCCGGTGGCATACGCGGGCTTGAAGGCCGCGCCCACACTGGTGTAGATGTTGCCGTAGACCTTCTGCCAGGCGGTCACGAGGAAGGGCACAAAAAACTGGTACCCGGCAATCGCGTTGACCGACTGGAACGAGCCCGACAGGTTGTAAGGCCCGGCCAGGTGCGCGCCCGCCACCACGTTGATCTCGGCAGCGTTGTCCCGCTCGATGGCGCGGTGCGCCGCCATCGACGCGTGCCCGCCCTGTGAATAGCCCGTCAGCATGACCTTGCCCGACAGCGACGCGCCCACGCCGCCTGCAGCCGCGCGTGCGGCGCGGATGGAGTCGATGACCGCCGACGCTTCCGAGTCCGCATGCAGGTAGGGGTGGTAGCTGTAGGTGGACTTGGCAAACCCGAGGTAGTCGGTGGCGACCACAGCGTAGCCCTGGGTGGCGTACATGGCGGCCAGCAGGAAGGTTTCGTTGTCGGCCGGGTTGGCCAAGGTGCGGGTTTTGAGCACCTCCGTGCCCCGGGCGTAGGCCACCAGGGCGGCGGGGGTGGTGCAACCTGCACCGGTGCCGCCGGGCACGAGCATCACCCCGGACGCGTTGGCCGCCTCGTTGTTCACGCCCACGGTGACGTAGTTCAGCGCCACAACTTTCACGTCGCATTTGGCCGCGCCGGACACCCCGACCAGGCCGCTGGCGGCGGTGGCCGCATTGATCTGCGCGGCGGTCAGCGTGGTGACCACCGCCGCGGCTTCCACCAGCGAGCCGCGTGCGGGTGCTGCCACCGCAGGGGTCACGGCCACAGTGTCGTCACCGCCACCGCAGGCGCTCAGCAGGGCGGCCGCCGTGATGGCAAGCAGCTTGAAAGGCATTTTTTTCATGATGTGTCCCGGTATGTTGTGAATTTTTTGGAGGCAGTATTGCCCAGGCGTGGGCGCGGTTTAATGAATAGAACGGTCGTTCGTTTTCACCGCAGTGATTGTTACGCGGCGCCTGCACGCCGCGTTTAAGGGTATGCACTGACGGGGGCGCGGGGACTTGCTCCGCGCGGCCCTGTCAGGCCCGAGCGCGAAAAAACGTCGGACAGCACCGAGGTTTTTCATGAATCTGGCTGCCAGCCATGGTTTTAATTGCCTGGAGTGCTATGAATTAAATAGCGTTGATGGTGCTGCAACTCCGCCAGCAGGCCAAAACCCGGCACGACACGTAGTACATTGGCATCGGTTTTTTCACCCATTCCCCTTGTCACTTCACCAGGAAAGACGTTTCACATGTCCATCATCGGCACCATTCTCATCGGCTTGATCGTTGGTTTTCTGGCGCGCGCGGTCAAACCCGGCGACGACAAACTCGGCTGGATCATGACCGCCATCCTCGGCATTGCCGGCTCGTTCCTGGCCAATTACGTCGGCTCGGCCATGGGCTTGTACGCCCCCGGCGAAGTGGCCGGTTTCATCGCATCGGTGATCGGTGCGATTGTCCTGCTGGTGATCTACGGCCTGGTCAAAAGCAAGACCTGATGGCCCCAATCCGCCAGGGCAGGCTCAGCCCTGCACCTGGCGCACCCAGCGCACGATGTCTGAGGCGCTCATGGCGCCGGCCTGGCGTGCCACTTCACGGCCGCCAATGAACAGCGCCAGCGTCGGGATGCTGCGGATCTGAAAGCGTGCGCTCAGGTTGGGCATGGCTTCGGTGTCGGCCTTGAGCAGGCGCACATGGGGCTCCAACTGGGTAGCGGCCTGTTCGTAGGCCGGCGCCATGGCCCGGCAGGGGCCACACCACGGGGCCCAGAAGTCCACCAGCACCGGGATCTGGTTGCGGGTGATGTGTTTGTCAAAGCTCGCTTCATCGGCCGGGCTGGCAAAGCCGGTGGAATGCCCGGTGAACAGAGCCTGTTTGCAGCTGCCGCAGGTGGGCGCGCTGGCCAGCTGGTCGCTGCGCACGCGGTTGGTGGTGTGGCAGTGAGGGCAAACGATGTGGTGGGTGTCTGTGGTATCGGTGGTGTCGGTCATGCCTCCTGACGTGGGGGCCGGGCAGGGCGTTTCAAGCGCTTGGCCGCGTGCGCCACGCTGCGCATGGCGATACACCGCTGTGCTACGCTGATCGGCCACCGGCTCCATCGGGCCGGCAACAAAAGGAATTGGTTGTGATGTTTTTGATCTGCCGGGCGGGCCGGCCCCTGCGGGTAGCCGCGCTGGTGTTCTTGGCCGGGGCGCTGGGCGCCTGCGCCATGCCGCTCAGCAAGCTGGCGTCGCAAGAAGAGTTTGGCTCCGCCGCCACTTACTCTCGCCTGTTTGACGCGACCCCCGCCCAGACCTGCGAAGCCGCCCGGCGTGCCCTGCTCAGCCAGGGCTACCTGATCGGCACGGCGACCAAGGATCTGGTTGAAGGCCGAAAGAGCTTCCAGCCCGACGCCGAGTCCCACCTGCAAATGGAAATCCGCGTGGTCTGCGCCCCCGACACACCAGACGGCAAGGTCAGCCTGGGGTTTGTCACTGCCCTGCAAGACCGCTACGCGCTGAAAAAAAGCAATAACTCCGCCAGCCTGGGCGTGGGGGTGCTTGGCTCGGTGTCGCTGCCGTTTTCGTCCAGCAATGACGCGATGGTCAAGGTGGCCAGTGAAACCATCCAGTCCGAGCCGTTTTACGACCGCTTTTTTGACCTCGTCAAACGCTACCTGGTCACCGACGAGGCACCGTGAGCAATGGCGCGGGGGCCAGTTGCTGATCAATCGCTTTGTTGAGCATGGAATTTGCTTGCAGGCCCTGCACAGGCTTGGCGCCATGGGTTCTGCAAGCTCCTGAAAACGGAGTACGTAAAATTGATTACTTTTTATCAAATGTGTGAAATTTGTCACAATTTCTGAGGAATTGGGTAAAATGATGCATGGCAGCATTTTTGCGGTTCAGTGACGCAGTTTGCAGCCGTTCATGAACCTATGGCCTGAGAAAGTGACCGCATGGCACACCTGTTATCCGCCACACGCATGACCGGTCTGGCACCGGAGTGGGCCCCGGTTGAGGCGGTGCCGCCACTGAATTTTCGGCAAGCGGTGACCGCCCGCGATGACCCCCTGAAACCACTCGGTCATGTCCCTTCCGACTTGACCTTGTTCCATCAGCTGGCCGATGCCATGCCGCAACTGGTCAGCATCATGCAGGCGGACGCGTCCCGGACCTACGTGAACCAGCGCTGGGCCGACTACACCGGGGTGGCGCGGGAAGACATTCTTCAAAACCGCTGGGGCCGCTTCATCCACCCCGACGACCTGCCGCAGGTGATGGCGACCTGGGCGCGGGCAACGGCTGCCGGTGTGACCGCCGAGCTGGAGTACAGGCTGCTGCGCGCTGACGGCCAGTACCGCTGGATGCTCGGGCGTGCCGTGCCCCTGAAGGCTGAAGCCGGCATGGCTGGCGACTGGCTGGTGACGTCGACCGACATTGACGAGCTGAAAAGCACCGCTGTGCAGCTGGAAAAATCCATCGCCATGAAGCGCTTGGCGGGCCGGGTGGCGCGCCTGGGCGGCTGGGCCATTGAGCTGCCTGATCAGGTGCTCACCTGGTCCGATGAGAACTGCATGATTCACGACGCGCCGCCCGGCTACCAGCCCACGCTGGATGAAGGCATCAGCTATTTTTTGCCTGAACACCAAGGCTTGGTCAAACAGTACGTGCAGGCCTGTGCGATCCACGGCACGGCCTATGACTTTGTGTTGCCCAAGTACACGATGGCGCACCGGCTGATCTGGGTGCGCTCGATTGGCGAGGCCGTGCGCGACGCGTCCGGCCAGATCATCCGCATTCAGGGGGCCTTCCAGGACGTGACGGAGCAAAAAGAGGCCGAGGCCCGCACCCGGGCACTGGAACAAGAAGTCCTCTGCCTGAGCCAGAGCCTCAACACCGAACTGGAGCGCCGCGTCGAGCTGCGCACCGCTCAACTGGCCCGCGCCAACCACGAACTGGAGTCTTTTGCCTACGCTGTCTCCCATGACCTGCGTTCACCGCTCAACACGATTGCGGGCTTTATCCAGCTGTTACTCAAGGCCGATGGGGCGCAGGTCAGCGCCAAAGGCCACCACTACCTGGGCCGCATTGCGGCTGGTGCGAACCAGATGGGTGACCTGATTGCCGGTCTGCTGACGTTGGCGCACCTGTCCCGGGAAGAGCCGAAGCTCGAAACGGTGGATCTGTCCGCCATGGCGCAGCGGCTGGCGCTGCACGGCCAGCGGCTGCAGCCCAGCCGCCAGGCACAGCTGCGCGTGCAGCCTGGCCTGCAGGTGCAGGGCGACCCGCGCCTGCTGGAGGTGGTGCTGCACAACCTGCTGGACAA
>JBJXEI010000140.1:0-7606 GCA_046154065.1 Polaromonas sp.
CACGTCGCCCAGCGGTTTGGTGAAGTCATCCGCCACCACACAGCCGGCAAACTGGTTGCCGCTGCCCCCGGGCACAAAGCCATCGGCGTAGTCGCCGTAGCCCAATTGATTGACGCCCTTGAACTGAACCGCAAAGTAGGTGGTGCCGCAGTTGTCCTGGGGCAAAAACCCATAGGGTTTGCCGCAGGTCGTTGCGCCGATCTGGATCACCTGCACACCCGCGCCAGCCAGCCCGTTCATCACGGACTCACTGGCCGAACAGGTGCCCGCGCCCGTCAACACAAACACGCGGGCCAGGCCCAGCTGCGGCAGCGCCTGCCCGGCGGGCAAGGAAAAGCCCAGCGTCGTGTTGTAGAACGGGGTGGCGGCGTCTGCGTCGGTCAGACCAAACGGGTTCTTGTTGTTGAAACTCAGCTTTTCAAACACCTTGCCACGGGTGGTGGCCGGGCCCGCCACCATGTAGGCCAGCTCACTGGCAATGGCCAGCAAACCGCCACCGTTGTAGCGCATGTCCAGTACCAGGTCAGTGATACCGGCCCCGTTGTTGGCGGCTTTGAGCTGGTTGACGGCCGCGACCAGCTGGCCTTCAGCGGTGGCGATGTGGTCGTTGAACTGCAGGTACCCCACGCTGGTGTAGGGCGCAGGCAAGGTGCGCACGTTCTGCACCGGCACCGAGGTCACGGCCCCGGCCGTCATCACGATGGTGCGGGTGGCCGTGCTGCCAACGTCACGCACTTCAAAGCTGTAGCGCTGGCCGGTCACGGGTGAAAACAGCCCTTCATTGAGCGTGGCCGCACCGCCGGTGGCCACACTCACGCCATTGACGGTGATGAACTCGGCGCCCCGGCCCAGGTTGTTTTGTGCGGCCACGGAGCCGGGGTCGCTGTAGGCCACCACGGCCTTGCGCGGCGGGGTGCTGGCCAGCAGGGCAACCTGGAACCCAAACCCGGCACTCACACCACTGGTGGACTGCGCGGTGTAGTCGGCCGTTGGAATGGTGAAGTGAAACTGGTCCTTGGGCCGGCCAGACGCGGTCACGGCCGTGGTGCGCTGGCTGTTGAAGTAGGTGGTGGCGGCCAGCGTGCTGGTGCTCAGGAAAATGCTGCGGCTGCTGTTGTCCGACGGTTCCACAAACGGAGCCGACGCACCCAGCACAAACAGCGCCGGGTCCTGCGGCACGACTTCGTCGTACCAGAGGTAGGTGTCGTTGATGAACGCCCGGATCCACAGCTTTTCAGTGGTCAGTGAGCCCTGCACATCGCCGTAAGGCCGACCGGTGGACGGATCCAGAACACTGGCAGCACGCGGCGCCGCACACTGGCCCGCGACATTGGCGGCGATCTGGGGCGTGGGCTCCACATACGCACCTGACGCCACGGGAGTCGTCACGGTGGGAGTGGTGGTGGTCGTCGTGGTTGTGGTCGTGGTCGCGCCGGACGACACATTGCGGCCGCAGACCGCGTCACTGCCTGAGCAGGTGCCAGGGTTGCCACCGCCACCGCCGCAGGCTGACAACCCCACAAGCACCAACAAAGAACCCGCAATTTGATAGGTATTCACGCCCTGAGTCTCCGGTAGGTATCCGGCGATTCTAGGGGCGGAAGATGGCAGCGTTCAGGGTGGTTGGCCTTGGCGTCGGTGCATGCCCTCAGCACCTTGCTGGCGAACCTGCTGCGTGCGGCGGTTGACCAATCCGGCAGCGAGCATCCATTTGGCCCGCGTCAGCCAACCCCGGCGCAGCGACGGGTGGTCGGCACTGGCATAAAACTGTTCGGGGTCGTGGGCAACACCCCAGTCCTGCACCGGCAGGCTGGCTTCGTCTGACGCTGCCGATTGTCCATGGGCATCGTTGAAAGCGTCCCACTGGCGGGCCCCATCCAGATGAATGCCGTAGCCCAGGCGTCGGCCCTGGTCGAGCAGCAGCCTTTCCGCGCTGCTCTCCAGCTCGATGTCGGTGACGTAGGTGTCGGTCTGGATCCAGCGCTCGTCCAGATAGACCTCACCGATGGCGTGGATCACGGTGTTCTGCGGCGGCGTGATGATGCCGTGCAAAAAAGCACTGGACAGCGTCACAAAGCGCAACCGCGCGGGCAAACCCACACAGCGCAACAGCGCCACAAACAGCGTGCCCTTGGTGTGGCAGTCGCCATAGCCATTGCGCAACACAGTGGCAGCGGGCACATGGTCGAACCCGGTCACACAGGCAAACGGCATGGCCTTGATGAACTCGTGAATGGCGACGACTTTCTGGGTGTCGGTGTCCGACAACTGGGTCAGGCTCATGGCCTGGATGCGCAGCTTCGGGTCATTGAGGTCCAACAGCCGGGTGGAGCCCAGCCAGTAAGACGGCACTTCAATCGAATCAGGCGCGAGGGGAGTGGGCATTGACAGACAGGTCTGGAGGTCAAATCTGCACGGATTATGCGGTGCATTCGCCTGGAGCATCATCAGGTTTTACAAGAACTTGATACAGCCTGTGGCGATCACAGCAGCCCTCTTCAGCGCCGGGATTTTCTGGTTTGCAGGACAATTTGGCCTGACCGACCCTTTCCACCCCACACTACCCTACCCCATCCATGCGACTACTCCACACCATGCTGCGCGTCGGCAACCTGCAACGCTCGATCGATTTCTACACCCAGGTACTGGGCATGAAGCTGCTGCGCACCTCCGAAAACACCGAGTACAAATACAGCCTGGCTTTTGTCGGCTACGGCAACAACCCGGACCATGCCGAGCTGGAGCTGACCTACAACCACGGCACCGACGGTTACGAGCTGGGCACCGCCTACGGCCACATCGCCCTGGGCGTGCCAGACGCCTATGCGGCCTGCGACAAGATCAAGGCTGCGGGCGGCAACGTCACCCGTGAAGCTGGGCCGGTCAAGGGCGGCAGCACCGTCATTGCGTTTGTGACCGACCCGGACGGCTACAAGATCGAGCTGATCCAGCGGGCCGAAGGCGCGGCAGGCGGCGGACTGCGCTGAACGCCACGGGCATCAGCCGGGCTGCAAACGCCGCAGCAAGTTGGCCGTGCTGCACGGCCAGCCCACGCGGCCAAACCACGCCCCGCCCGCAATGGCAGCAGCAATGACCAGGCCGTAGACCACCAACGCCGCCCCCTGCGCCCAGAACACCTGCACCAAGCCACCACCCCAGCGGATCGCCAGCCAGCCGCCCACCGCAGCCACGACCAGCCGGGCCAGGTTGCCCAGCACCGGCCAGAGCAAACGCCCTGCCCCCTGTGAGGCAAAGTACAGCACCAGCCCGACACCAAAAAATCCGTAGAACGGCCCCACCGCCCGCAAATACAGCGCGCCAGCGTCCAACATGGCCGGGTCACTGCCAAACAGCGACAGCCAGGCGTGTGGAAAAGCCGCCGCTGCCAGGCCGATGGCCTCGGTCAATGTGAACGCCATGGCCGCACCGATCCAGGTGGCACGCAAGGCCCGCGCATGCTGACCCGCACCCATGCAGGTGCCCACCATGGCCACCAGCGGCGCGCCCAGGCCAAACACCAGCGGCACCAGCAAATACTCCAGCCGCGACGCGGTGCCGTAACCGGCAATCGCCGCTGGCCCAAACCCGCCCGCCAGCGAGGTGGCGATGCCAATCGACAGGTTGGTGGCCAGTGTGGAAATGGAGCCCAGCAGGCCAATGCGCAAAATGTCCTTGAACAACGGCCAGCGCAGTTGTGACCAGTTCAAAGAAGGCCGCAGCAGGCTGCGGTCAGACCACAAATACCGGGCCAGCGCCAGCGTGCCGACCAGGTAATACAGCAGCAGCGCAATCGCCCCGCCCGCAATGCCCAGCGCGGGCACCGGGCCCCAACCAAAAATCAGCAGCGGTGACAACGGCACCAGCGCCACCACGCCCAGCACAGTGACCTTGGCGGGCAGCGCCATGTTGCCAGTGCCCCGAATCACCGCCGCCAGCGAGTTGAACAACCACACCAGAATGGCGCCCGCAAACACCCAGAGTGAATAGGTGGTGGCCGCGTCCAGCGATGCCCCGCTGCCGCCCATCTGCGTGTACAGCCAACGGCCCCCGCCCAGCAGCACGACCGAAAACACCAGCCCGAAACCCAGCGCAATCACCATGGCGTGCAGCACCAGCGCGTCCGCGTCGGCACGCCGCCCGGCCCCCAGCGCCCGCGCAATGGCCGAGGCAATGCCGCCGCCCATG
Source organism: Polaromonas sp. (assembly GCA_046154065.1). Classification (GTDB taxonomy): domain Bacteria; phylum Pseudomonadota; class Gammaproteobacteria; order Burkholderiales; family Burkholderiaceae_C; genus Polaromonas. Next base: position 4,186 of record JBJXEI010000140.1, read on the forward strand.
GCCCCGGCTGAGGTCATCTGCATCAGCATGACGATGGGGAACACCAGCGCCATGCCGGCCAGGGCGTCGGTGCCCAGCTTGCCCACAAAGTAGGTTTCGATCAGACCCACCGCCGCCTGCGCCACCATCACCACGATGTTGGGCGCGGCCAACTGCAGCAGCGTGCGGCCAATCGGCGCTTCGAGCAACAAGCGGGTGCGCGGGTTTAGATCAGCCCCCACGGTTGCTCACTTCGTGTAGCGCCCTGCACCTTGCAGGCCGCCGCTCGCCAGAGGCTTCGCTTCTGTCGCCTGTCCGAATCTGCAAAGGCAGATTCGGAGCCGCAGGCTCCAGCCCTGCGGGGGCCGCTGCGCCTGCAGCCCGGCAAAGCCGGTTCTGCGGCCCCACCTTGAAAACACCAGGCACCGCACCCGAGACTTGGAGTCGACTCATGCTGCAGCCCTCTGGCGCGGCGGCAGCGCCTCCCGAATCGGCAGGTTCACCAGCGCAGCGCCCAGCGCCAGCACGATGTCGATGACCCAGACCCCGTCATAACTGCCTGTGGCCTGAAACACATAACCGCCCAGGAAAGCCCCAAAAAAGCCGCCGATCTGGTGCGCCAGCATGACAATACCGAACAGCATGGCCATGTTGGCCGTGCCGAACATTTTGGCCACCAGCCCCGCCGTGGGCGGCACTGTCGACAAAAACGTGATGCCCATCACGGCGGCAAACACCAGCATCACCGCTGGGGTTTTGGGAGCCAGCAAAAACACCAACACCGCCAGGCCACGGGTGGCGTACAGCAGGGCCAGCAGCGATTTCATGCGCCAGCGGCCCACGGCCCAGCCCATGCCCAAGCTGCCGACGATGTTGAACAGACCGATCATGGCCAGGGCCCAGCCACCAATGGCCGGCGGCAAACCACAGGCCACCACCACACCGGGCAGGTGGGTGGCTAAAAAGGCCACGTGAAACCCGCAGACCAGAAAACCCAGGCTCAGGTAGCGGTAGCTGGGGGTGGCCAGCGCCTGGCCAATGGCCTGCCGGGCCGTGAGTGCCTTCACGCCCGAGGCCGCTGCAGCTTGCGCGGCCTGCAATTTGGAGTTGCCCTTGAGCACCCACACCGCAGGCAACGCCAGCACCACCAGCACCCCCAGCCACTGCATGGCGCTGGCCCAGCCCACGGCGGCGGTCAGGCCGATGGCGATCGGGGCCATCAAAAACTGGCCGAACGAGCCACCCGCGTTGACGATACCGGTGGCCAGCCCGCGCTTGTCCGGCGGCACCAGGCGCGTGCTGGCCGCCATCAGCACCGAGGGCCCGGCCATGCCCGCGCCGCCAGCGGCCAGTACCCCGATGGCAAAAATCAGACCGGCGGTGGTGGTCATCAGTGGCGTGATGAAAGTGCCCAACGCCACCAGCAACACACCGATGAAGATGACCCGGCCCGTGCCGATGCGGTCGGCCACGGCCCCGGCGAAGGGTTGCGTCAGCCCCCACCATAGCTGGCCAAACGCAAAGGCCAGGCTGATGCTGCCAATGCCCAGCCCGGTGGACGTGTTCAGAGAACTCAAAAACAGGCCCATGGTCTGGCGCGTGCCCATGGTCAGGGCAAACGCCCCACCGGCCGCCAGCAGCACCAGCCACATCGCCAACGGTTTGGCAGACACCAAGGGTTTATTCATCATCCGCTCCTGATTCGTCCTGCGTGCCCAGCAAGTCCAGCGACTCATTGATCAAGGCGTGCAGCGCCAGCACCCGCCGCGCACCCAGCCGCTGCGTCAGCGTGTCTTGCGCCAGCCGCCAGAGCTGGCGGGCTTCTTCGCGCTTGGCCCGGCCTGTCGGGGTGATGGCCACACTGCGGCTGCGCGCGTCACTGCCTGCCGCCATCTCCAGCCAGCCGGCGTCCACCAGCGGTTTGAGGTTGCGGGTCAGCGTAGACGCGCTCACCTTCATGGCCTTGGCCAACTCGCCGGGGCGCAGCGGGCCGAGCTTCAACACGTGGCTGAGCAGGCTGTACTGCGTGGTTTTCAGCCCCACACTGGCCATTTCCACGTCGTAGTGCTGGGACACCCGGCGCATCAGCTGGCGCACCCGCAGGTTGGTGCAGGCCAGGGTTTTGAGTTGGGCAGTCGTGTCGGCCGACAGCGGTGGTTGAAAAATCATGATTCAATTGTAGCTACAATTATTGTAGATACAACTTTAAAATCAAAACCCGAAAGACCTGCCATGAGCCCACACCCCACGCCACCCTCTACCCCTGAAGACACCCTGGCCGCTTGGCTGGCCCAAGACGCAGCGGTGCGCGCCCGGATGTTGGCGGGCGGCGGGCGGCCGGGCCTGGCGCGGCCCGATCAGGTGGCGGGCAAAACCGGCATGGAGGTCATGCAGGCGATGCTGGAGGGCGCACTGCCCTACCCCCACATTGCCGAAACGCTGGATTTCTCCATCGTGGAAATCGAACCCGGCAAGGCCACGTTTCAGGGCACACCCCAGCTCAAACACTACAACCCACTGGGTACCGTGCATGGCGGCTGGTACGCCACGCTGCTGGACTCGGCCGTCGGCTGTGCGGTGCACACGCTGATGCCTGCGGGCCGGGGCTACACCACGGCCGAGCTGAGTGTGAACATTGTGCGCTCAGCCTCGCACAAAAGCGGGCCGCTGCGGGCCATTGGCACGGTGCTGCATTGCGGGCGGCAACTGGCCACGGCCGAGGGCCGCATCGTGGGGCCGGACGGCAAGCTGTACGCCCACGCCACCACCACCTGCCTGGTGTTTGAGCTGCCTAAATAGCCATGCCCAGGCGTTCGTGGGTGCGCTTTGCCACGTCACGCACCCACGGCTGGGCGGCCCAGTGCCGTTGGGCAAACGCATCGATCTGCGCGCGGTAGGTCAGGGACGCACCAATCATGTCCAGGCCGTCCAGAAACATGCGCTGGTGCCGCGCCGACACGCTGAACGGCGTGCGGCTGTGCGGGCTGCTCACCGTCAGCTGCTGCACGTCAATCGTCACGCACAGCGGCTCGGGGCTCTGGCTGGCCTCGTCCATCAGCGCCTGCACCGCGTCCTCGGGCAGGACGACAACCATCAGCCGGTTGTTCATCGCGTTGGAGTAGAAAATCTCCCCAAAACTCGACGCAATCACAGCCTGAATGCCGAACTGCTGCAGGCCCCACACAGCGTGTTCCCGGCTGGATCCACAGCCGAAGTTGGGCCCGGCAATCAGCACCCGGGTCTGGGCATAAGCGGGCTGGTTGAGCACAAAGTCGGGCCGCAGGCTGCCGTCGCCGTGAAAACGCAGGTCCCACAGCAGACCCTGGTCTAGCCCGGCCTTGTCAATGCCGCGCAAAAACTGCTTGGGCATGATCTGGTCGGTGTCGAGGTTGGCGGTGGGCAGCGTGGCCGCTACGCCCTGAATCAGGTGGGTATCCGTCAT
>JBJXEI010000141.1:0-27530 GCA_046154065.1 Polaromonas sp.
TGCTGCCCTTCGTGCGGCAGTTTGCCCACACCGACGCGGCATGGTTTGCCGCACAACCGTGGCCTGCCGTGCAAACCTGGCTGGCTCGGTTTGAAGCCAGCGACTGGTTTGCGCGGGTGATGGTGAAGCACCCACTCTGGCAAGCGCCAGGAAACGCTATCATTTAAATAGCACTACCGGCAATGAAAGCCTAGGCACATGGCCGATTTGATCTGAAATTCATCCCAAATCGGGTGCAATGGCCTCTGCGTAGTCGTACAGGGCCCCCAAAATCGCCTCGCCCCGCGCGTCGGCAGTCTCCGACAAGGTGTCAATTTCGGCCAGCAGCGCGTCCACGTTGCGGGCCCCTCCCTCGCCGTCCAGCAAACGCGCTGTGCGGTGCGCCTCCCAGCGCTCCAGCTCCTCGGGCGACAAGGTCTCGGCAAAGTTGCGGGCGCGGTAGCGGAACACCAGCTCGGCCAGCCGATCGTCGTCAAACCCGATCCGTGCATGCGCCAGCTCTGCCGGGGACAAAGCCCGCAGCTGGTTCAGGCGTTTGCGGTCGGCGTTGTTGACAAAGCCGCCGTACAGGTCCTCGTCCACATCGGGCGTCTCGGCTTTGGGGCGCACAAACACCTCGGGCCAGATGGCGCTCATGTCCGGCAGCGCCGCGGCTTTTTCGGCGTTGGCCAGCGCGGCGTCGATGTCTATGCCCCACTGGGCCGCCAGCTCAGGGCTCAGCGTTTGCAGCTTGCGCACCACCATCGGTGACTTGTTCAGGTGAATAGACTTGAGCGGCAGGCGCTGCACCCCCTCGGGCAGGTCGGCCGACTTGCTGAACAGGCGCAGGCGCAGGGTGGCCACGTCCAGCAGCGGCAGCTCGCTCGGGTCGTGGGCCAGGTCCCAGGCCAGCAGCTCGTTTTTGTTGCTGGGGTGGGTCGCCAGCGGCCACATCACGGCCAGGCAACCCCGCTCAGGGCCGAACATGCCGGACACATGCAGAAACGGACGGGCCGTCTGGGCCGTCGCAGGCAAGCCCAGTTCGGCCGCCACGCGGTCTTTTTTGTGCAGGCCCAGGCAAAACTCGAACAGCTTGGGTTGCCGGGTGCGGATCAGCCGGGCCAGGGCGATGGTGGCGCGCACGTCGGACAACGCGTCGTGCGCCGCTTCATGCAGCAGGCCGTTGGCGCGGGCCAGGTCTTCGAGTTTGAAGCTGGGGCGCGTGGCGCCGGGGTCGTTTGGCTGGCGTTCATCGCGTTTGCGTGGCCACTCAATGCCCTCGGGCCGCAGCGCGTAGGCCATGCGCACCACGTCCAGCAGGTCCCAGCGGCCACAATCGTTTTGCCATTCACGGGCGTACGGGTCCATCAGGTTGCGCCAGAACAGGTGGCGGGTCACCTCGTCGTCAAAACGAATGGTGTTGTAGCCCACGCCGATGGTGCCGGGCTGGGCCAGCAGCTGTTCGATCTGCGCGGCAAACTCATGCTCGGGCAGGCCACGCTCCAGGCAGACCTGCGGGGTGATGCCAGTCAGAACACAGGACTCGGGGTTGGGCAAGTAGTCGTTGGCGGGGCGGCAGTAAATCATCACCGGCTCGCCAATTTCGTTCAGCTCAGCGTCGGTGCGGATGCCCGCAAACTGCGACGGCCGGTCGCGGCGCGGGTTGATGCCGAAGGTCTCGTAGTCATGCCACAGAAAGGTGTGGTGGCCGGAGGTGTTGGAAATGGGGTCTGCCATGGCGAAAATCTCTTCTTTTTGAATCAAAACCACTGCCGGCCTAGGCGTTCATTGCCTGGTTCGCTACCAAATCAATAGCAGCATAAAAAAGGGCCGGCAGCGTGATGCTACCGGCCCCGGGCGGCCTTCAGTTCAAGGCTTGTCAGTTCGACTCAGCCGCTTCGGCCTTGGCCTTGCCTTCTTTTTTCGGCAGCGGCTGGATGTCCAGCTGCACCTCGCCGTTGTCCACGCCCTTGTCGTCGGTGGTGACTTTCATGTCCACCGTCAGGCGTCCACCGTCCATCAAGCGGCCAAACAACAGCTCGTCGGCCAGCGCACGGCGAATGGTGTCCTGGATCAGGCGCTGCATCGGGCGCGCGCCCATCAGCGGGTCGAAGCCTTTTTTGCCCAGGTATTTGCGCAGCGTGTCGGTGAAGGTGACTTCGACTTTTTTCTCTGCCAACTGGGTTTCCAGCTGGAGCAGGAATTTGTCGACCACCCGCAAAATCACGGTTTCGTCGAGTGCCTTGAAGCTCACCACCGCGTCCAGGCGGTTGCGGAACTCGGGCGTGAACAGGCGTTTGATGTCCGCCATCTCGTCGCCCGCTTCACGCGGGTTGGTGAAACCGATCGTCGCCTTGTTCATCGTCTCGGCACCGGCATTGGTCGTCATGACGATGATGACATTGCGGAAATCGGCCTTGCGCCCGTTGTTGTCCGTCAGCGTACCGTGGTCCATGACCTGCAGCAGCACGTTGAAGATGTCCGGGTGCGCCTTTTCGATCTCGTCGAGCAGCAGCACGCAATGCGGCTTTTTGGTCACCGCCTCGGTCAGCAGGCCACCCTGGTCAAACCCGACATAGCCCGGAGGCGCGCCAATCAGGCGGCTCACGGCGTGGCGCTCCATGTACTCGGACATGTCAAACCGGATCAGCTCGATGCCCATGATGTAGGCGAGTTGCTTGGCCGCTTCGGTCTTGCCGACGCCGGTGGGGCCGGAGAACAGGAAGGAGCCAATCGGCTTGTCGTCCTTGCCCAGGCCGGAGCGCGCCATCTTGACACTCGACGCCAGCACGTCCAGTGCTTTGTCTTGGCCAAACACGACGCTTTTCAGGTCGCGTTCCAGCGTCTTGAGCTTGCCGCGGTCGTCGTTGGACACGTTGGCGGGCGGAATGCGGGCAATCTTCGCCACAATTTCTTCCACCTCGGTCTTGGTGATGGTTTTCTTACGCTTGCTGGCCGGCAAGATGCGCTGGGCCGCGCCCGCCTCATCGATCACGTCAATCGCCTTGTCGGGCAGGTGGCGGTCGTTGATGTACTTGGCGCTCAACTCGGCCGCAGCCTGCAGCGCCGCAGGCGCGTACTTCACGTTGTGGTGCTCTTCAAACCGTGACTTCAGGCCCTTGAGGATTTCAATGGTTTCCTGCACGGTCGGCTCGACCACATCCACCTTCTGGAAGCGTCGTGACAAGGCCGCGTCTTTCTCGAAAATGCCACGGTACTCGGTGAACGTCGTCGCGCCGATGCATTTCAGCTGGCCCGAGCTGAGAGCCGGTTTGAGCAGGTTAGACGCGTCCAGCGTGCCACCGGATGCCGCGCCCGCACCGATCAGGGTATGGATCTCGTCGATGAACAACACGCCATTGGGTTTGTCTTTCAGCGCCTTGAGCACGCCTTTAAGGCGCTGCTCGAAGTCCCCGCGGTACTTGGTGCCTGCCAGCAGTGCGCCCATGTCCAGCGAATACACCTGCGCTTCAGCCAGAATTTCGGGCACGTCCTTTTGCGTGATGCGCCAGGCCAGACCCTCGGCAATCGCGGTCTTGCCCACACCAGCCTCGCCCACCAGCAAAGGGTTGTTCTTGCGGCGGCGGCACAGGATCTGGATCACCCGCTCGACCTCGTACTGGCGGCCGATCAACGGATCGATCTTGCCCTCCTTGGCGAGCTGATTCAGGTTGACGGTGTACTGCTCCAGCGGCGAGGCTTTTTCATTTTTCTCGCTGCCAGCTTCTTCGTTTTCTGCCGCGCCCTCACCCGCCTTGGTCGGCTCGGGGGGGTCGCTTTTCTTGATGCCGTGCGCAATGAAGTTCACCACGTCCAGGCGTGTCACGCCCTGCTGGTGGAGGTAGTACACGGCGTGCGAATCTTTCTCCCCAAAAATGGCGACCAGCACGTTGGCGCCAGTGACTTCTTTTTTGCCATTGCCGGTGGACTGCACGTGCATGATGGCGCGCTGGATCACCCGCTGGAAGCCCAGCGTGGGCTGCGTGTCCACATCATCGGCACCCGCCACCTGGGGCGTGTTGTCCTTGATGAAGTTGCTGAGCGCCTTGCGCAGATCATCCACATTGGCTGAGCAGGCGCGAAGCACCTCTGCCGCGCTGGGGTTGTCCAGCAGGGCCAACAGCAGGTGTTCGACCGTGATGAACTCGTGGCGCTGCTGGCGCGCCTCGACAAAGGCCATGTGCAAGCTGACTTCTAATTCCTGAGCAATCATTGGGTTTCCTTATCAAGCTGCTGGGCGTTACGACTGACAATCAGAACGGATAGACCACCAATATTTCAGATATTGGCCGTCTTTTTCACAATTCAATGGGCTCGCTCACACATTGCAGGGGATGCCCGTTTTTACGGGCTGCTTCAGTCACCTGGTCAACCTTGGTGGCCGCGACGTCCTTGGAAAAGACACCACAAACTCCTTTTCCATCCAGATGGATCTTCAACATGATCTGGGTGGCGGTTTCACGGTCCTTGTTGAAAAACTCCTGAATCACCACCACCACGAACTCCATAGGGGTGTAGTCGTCATTGAGCAACACCACCTGGTACATCTGCGGCGGCTGGGTCCTCAGCGGGCGGCGCTCCAGCACCACCGCATCACTGCCGCGGCCGTCCTCAGGCCGCACGGCTGGCACAGGGGGCTGTGCCGGGGGTTTAGGGGATTTAGTTGCCATGCAATTCATTCTATAGATCGTTTTAGAGCCCGCGTGCGGTGGGGCAATTGAAGTCAATAAATCAGGAAAAAGCCCGAAAAAAAAACCGCCCAGGGATGGCTCCCGGGGCGGCATCACGTCAGAAAACTGACGGTTTGTCCTTACATGTGGTCAATCATGACCTGGCCGAAACCGGAGCAGCTCACTTGCGTCGCGCCTTCCATGAGGCGGGCGAAGTCATAGGTGACCTTTTTGGAGTCAATCGATTTTTTCATCGAGCTGATCAGCAGGTCAGCAGCTTCCAGCCAGCCCATGTGGCGCAACATCATTTCAGCCGACAGAATTTCGGAACCAGGGTTCACGTAGTCTTTGCCAGCGTACTTGGGTGCGGTGCCGTGGGTGGCTTCAAACATGGCGACGGTGTCGCTCAGGTTCGCGCCAGGGGCAATGCCGATACCACCGACCTGCGCGGCCAGGGCGTCAGACACGTAGTCACCGTTCAGGTTCAGCGTGGCGATCACGCTGTACTCGGCGGGACGCAACAGGATCTGCTGCAGGAACGCATCGGCAATCACGTCCTTGACAATGATGTCCTTGCCCGTTTTCGGGTTGGTGAACTTGCACCATGGGCCGCCGTCGATCAGCTCGGCACCGAACTCATTCTGGGCCAGTGCGTAAGCCCAATCACGGAAGCCACCTTCGGTGAACTTCATGATGTTGCCTTTGTGGACGATGGTCACGCTGGGCTTGTCGTTGTCGATAGCGTACTGGATGGCCTTGCGCACCAGACGCTCGGTGCCTTCGCTGGACACTGGTTTGATGCCAATGCCGGAGGTGTTCGGGAAACGGATTTTCTTGACACCCAGCTCGTCCTGCAGAAACTTGATCAGTTTCTTGGCCTTGTCGCTGCCGGATTCAAATTCGATGCCCGCGTAGATGTCTTCCGAGTTTTCGCGGAAGATGACCATGTTGGTCTTCTGTGGCTCTTTCACGGGTGAAGGCACGCCGTCAAAGTACTGGATGGGGCGCAGGCAAACGTACAGGTCAAGTTCTTGGCGCAGCGCGACGTTCAGGCTGCGGATACCGCCGCCGACGGGCGTGGTCAGCGGGCCTTTGATGGACACGACATAGTCGCGAACGGCATGCAGCGTTTCTTCAGGCAGCCACACGTCAGGACCGTAGACCTTGGTTGACTTTTCGCCAGCGAACACTTCCATCCAATGGATTTTTTTCTGGCCGCCGTAAGCTTTGGCCACTGCAGCGTCCACCACCTTCAGCATCACTGGCGTGATGTCAGCACCGGTGCCGTCGCCTTCGATGAACGGAATGACCGGCTGGTCTGGCACGTTCAGCGAATTGTCCGCATTGACGGTGATTTTTTGGCCCTCGGCGGGCACCTTGATGTGCTGGTACATAGTGAAGAAGTCTCCAGTGAGCCAAGTCACCGTCGGAGCAACGGTGTTCAGGGCGGATTAGGTAAAAACCCCGAAATTCTATCCCCAAAAGTTTTACCCAAAAGAATTTGAAGCCCGCTGTCAACGTGGAGGAAAGCGAGGTCGTTACGGTAAGGTCTCCGAAAAGTTCGGAGTCCTTTTTCCACGAAAACGTCTGTTTCAGTTAACTCTCAGGAATTTCCAAATGAACAAAATCCTCGCTGCTTTGATCGCTGGTCTCTTCTCTGTTGGCGCTTTCGCCGCTGGCCACGCTGGCGCCCCTATGGCTGCAGGCTCTGCCGCAGCACCAGCCGCCAAAACGGCTGCCAAAACCACCATGACCAAGGAAGAAAAAGCTGCAGCCAAGGCCGCCAAAGCCGAAAAAGCGGCTGCTGCCAAAAAAGCGAAGGCAGAAGCTGCCGCCGCCAAGAAAGCCGCCAAGCCAGCCTCTGCTGCCAAGTAAGGCATCGGCTTCGTCTGAAGAGCCCGCTCCATGCGGGCTTTTTTACGCCTGTCGTTTATGCTGAGGTTTGTTCTATTTCGGGCTGATCCATGTTTCACTTTTCCCAATTCAATGGCGTTCTGTACCACCCATCCCGAATCGCCAGTTTTTGCCAACGACTGACTTTGGCAGCGCTGTTGACGCCACTTTGGGCGGCCGCTCAGCCGGACCCACAACTCGATCTACAACGTATAAAGCTATCTGCTGGCATGCATCTGATCGACGCGCAAGTGGCCCGAACGCCGCAACAACGCCAGATCGGACTGATGATGCGCAAGGACATGCCGCAGCAGGAAGGCATGATTTTTGTTTTTGAACAAGCAACCCAACAGTGCTTCTGGATGAAAAACACCTTGCTTCCGTTGACCGCAGCCTTCGTGGCAGACGATGGGCGTATTGTCAATATGGCAGACATGAAACCACAAACAGAAGACGCTCATTGCTCCACTGAGCCCGTGCGTTACGTACTGGAAATGAACAAGGGCTGGTTTGTGAAAAAAGGCATCAAGCCCGGCAGCAAATTGGGTGGTGAACTTTTCCGTGCAGTGCGTTAAAAACCACCGATGCACCCAAAGAAAAAGCCGACATACGTCGGCTTTTTCTTAGTCAGCGGGAACCGTTTTTCAAGCGAAATTAGCTTGTGCAAATTCCCAGTTCACCAGATCGGCCAAGAAGGTTTCGACAAACTTGGGGCGCGCATTACGGTAGTCGATGTAGTAGGCGTGTTCCCACACATCGACGGTCAGCAAAGCCTTGTCAGCAGTAGTCAGAGGTGTACCGGCGGGACCTGTATTGACAATATCCACAGTGCCATCGGCTTTTTTGACCAGCCAAGTCCAGCCAGAGCCAAAGTTGCCGACTGCTGACTTGACAAACGCTTCCTTGAATGACGCGTAGGATCCAAATTTGGCATTGATCGCATCAGCCAGCGCACCTGTGGGCTCGCCGCCGCCAGCAGGCTTCATGCAGCTCCAGAAAAAGGTGTGATTCCAGATCTGGGCTGCATTGTTGTAGATGCCGCCACTGGATTTCTTGACGATCTCCTCGAGCGTCATGGCTTCGAATTCGGTCCCTTTTTGCAGGTTGTTCAGGTTCACTACGTAAGCATTGTGGTGCTTGCCATGGTGGTACTCAAAGGCTTCCTGGCTGTACTGGGGCGCCAAGGCGTCGATCGCATAAGGCAGGGGTGGGAGCTTGTGTTCCATTTTTTTCCTCGTGGTGGTTGGTGATTCGCCAGTGCATTGTAAAAACTAAATCAGCCGTGGTCGGGTGACGGTCAAATCGACCTCGCCGTCGCAAAGGGTAGCCCGCACGGCTTGCCCAGGATGTAGGGCAAGCGCCCGAGTCAGCGGTTGCCCGTGCATGTCGGCCAACCATGCATAGCCGCGCTGCAACACCAGGCGAGGGTCAAGCAGTTGGAGGTGCAGCTGCGCTTGGTCCAGCCGCCGCTTTTTCAGGTCAATTGCACGGCCCACACGTTCGGGCAGATCACCCAGCATCTCCGTGGACTGCACACGGTCACGCAACTCAGCCTGTGCGCCATATCGGAGTCTCTGGGCCAAATCGGCCAAGCGTGTCTGGTGCAACAGCACAACATGAGAAGGCCGACTCACCGTCGCTGCGGCACGGTCAAGTCGAAGCCATGCGGCGTCCAGCTGTCGACGAGCGCCATCTTCAAGACGCGCTTGCATGGCGTCCTGCAGCCTGAGCCATTCAAGTTGTGGCTGAGCACACAGCTCTGCGGCAGCGGTGGGCGTGGTCGCACGCACGTCGGCGCAAAAATCCGCGATGGTGAAATCTGTTTCGTGGCCAATACCGGTGATCACGGGAATTGGCGATTTCGCAATGGTGCGCGCCAACGCCGCATCGTTGAAGGCCCAAAGATCCTCCATCGCCCCGCCACCGCGCACGAGGAGCAATACATCGACCTCCTGGCGTGCAGCGGCACTGCTGAGCGCGGCCTGAAGCTCGCCAGCAGCTTGAGAACCCTGGACGCTGGCGGGATAAAGCACCACAGGGATGTGTGGTGCACGCCGGTGCAGCGCGCTAATCACATCATGCAGAGCAGCCGCTCCCAGAGACGTGACCACACCAATGGCGCGGGGAAACAGCGGTAACGCTCTTTTTCGATCGGGCGAAAACAGGCCTTCTTCACCCAACTGGGCTTTCAGCGCCAGAAACTGTTCAAAAAGATTACCCTGCCCGGCTTGTCGCATGGATTCCACAATCAGCTGCAACTCGCCTCGAGGCTCATAAACACCCAGCCTTCCCCGAAGTTCGACCTGCTGCCCGTCGCGGGGCAGAAAGTCCAGCAAACCAGCCGCCCTGCGAAACATGGCACACCGGACCTGGCCCTGCGCGTCTTTCAGCGAAAAATAGCAATGCCCACTGGCTGCGCGTGAATAGCCGCTGATTTCACCCATCACGGCCACAGGGTTGAAGCTAGCATCCAGGCTGTCAGCAATCGTTCGCAGCAAGGCACCAACAGACCACAACTCGACTCCGCCTGCAGGCCGAGGCATCAAATCAGTGACCTCAACCATGCGCTGCGGTCCCCGTCCACAAGATCGGCAGGATGGACGAGATAAGGGTCTGCGTCTTTTTCACAGCAGTCGGGTTCAACATGGGGTTGCCTAAAGCTTCATCGTTTTGACACATTCACCAGTTGGCGCAGCCAAGCCGCTGGTCAATGCGGGTTACACACAAAGTTATCCACAGTTTTTGTGGATCAAAAGATCTGGAGCGGCCCAATACACATCAGAGGCAAGGCGATGGAGCAGCGCAGTTGCGCTGAGGCCTGGTCCATAATCCGGGCAATCTAATTGGTGGAGATGTCCGTTGATTTCAATCATACAAGCCGCAGGTTGGCCCATATGGCCGTTGATTGCCTGCTCTCTTGCAGCTATGGCACTCATTCTGGAGCGCTTCGTCAGCCTGAAAACCACCAGAGTGGCTCCACCCAGCCTGGTTGATGAGGCCATCACAGTGTCGAAAAACGCAGTGCCGGCGCAAGATATCGTCAATCAACTGGCGCAAAACTCGCTGCTCGGGGAAATTCTGTCGAGTGGCTTTCGTGCGCTGCACGCGAACCCCAACATCAACGACCAGGATCTTCGCGCCACCATAGAGGGCGCTGGCCGCCAAGCAGCACACACGCTTGAGCGCTATTTAGCGGCACTTGCAACCATTGCCTCAGCTGCACCCTTGCTGGGACTGCTGGGCACTGTGATCGGAATGATCGAGATTTTTGGATCCCAATCCGGGGGCAGCAGCTCCGGGACAGGCAACCCGGCCCAGTTGGCACAAGGCATTTCAATCGCTCTCTACAACACGGCTTTTGGATTGATGGTGGCGATTCCTACGCTGATTTTCTGGCGTTATTTCCGTGCCAGAGTGGATGCTTATCTGCTCATGATGGAGCTGGCATCCGAGCGTTTTGCTCGCCACTTGAACACGTTGAGAAACCAGGGATAGACCGGCCATGAAGTTTCGTCATGGGTCCCGCGATGAACCGGAAATCAACCTGATCCCCTTCATCGATGTTTTGTTGGTGGTTCTTATCTTCCTCATGCTGTCCACCACCTACAGCAAATTCACCGAACTTCAGATCAAACTGCCCGTTGCCGATACAGAGCAACTCAGAAACTACTCCCGGGAAGTGATCGTTGCCGTCAGCAGTGACGGTCGTTACATGGTCAACAAGGTGGCTGTACAAGGACGCGACATAGAGACGCTAGGCACCGCTTTGGCAGATGCTGCAAAAGCTGGCAAGGACAGTATCGTCATCATCAGCGCCGATGCTAGCGCTACACACCAATCCGTTATCACCGTTATGGAAGCTGCCCGCCGACACGGGCTCACCCAAATCACGTTTGCCACACAAAATGCCGCACAAGGTACCACGGGTTCACGCTGATCAAGGTGACTGGTCTTCCGTTTCTCAAATCTGCGTCGCAGACACCTCACGTGGCGTGACGTGAGCTTAAAGCAGACCCTGACCGCCGCTTGGATGCACCGAGGTGCTGTGGCCTGGATACTGCGTCCGTTGGCAGCGATACATGGCATTTTGATCCGGCTGCGCTGGCTGGCTTACCGCCTGAATTGGCTAAAAGCAGAGCGTTTCAAAGTACCCGTGCTGGTGGTCGGCAATGTTGTCGCGGGGGGGGCGGGCAAGACCCCTTTGGTAATTGCATTGGTCAAACACTTTCAATCTCGGGGTCTGCAAGTCGCAGTAGTCTCAAGAGGCTACGGACGCACACGCGACGACTGCGTGGAAGTTCAACTGACAACACCCATTTCAGCATCTGGTGATGAGCCAGCACTCATCAAACACGCCACAACCGCCCCTGTTTTTGTCGCCAAAAAAAGAGCTGATGCCGTTCGCCGTCTGCTTAAAACCTATCCAGATACAGCATTGGTCATCTGTGACGATGGCTTGCAACACTACGCGTTGCACCGTGACATAGAAATAGCAGTTTTTGACGACCGAGGCTTGGGCAATGGCTGGTTGTTGCCAGCGGGCCCACTGCGCGAACCCTGGCCAGCTCGACAACGCCGAGGCGTTGATCTGGTGCTCCACACCGGTCAAGTACCAGCCTTTCATGGCTTTACCTCAACGCGTCGATTGTCAGCTTTTGCCTTGGCCGCAGACGGCAGCAAAATGCCTCTGAGTGAATTGGGGGCACAACCGTTGATCGCGCTAGCGGGTATCGCCACGCCCAACGCCTTTTTCTCCATGCTTGGATCACTCGGCCTGCACCTGCAAAAAACAATCGCCCTGCCCGACCACCACGAATTTCAGGCATGGGACAAGAATTTTTTTGCTGCGGATTGTTTGGATCACACGGTGTTGTGCACTGAGAAAGATGCAGTCAAGTTGTTTTCAAAGCAGATTCCTCCAACACAAAAGGTGTTGGCTGTGCCGCTTGAATTCAAACCAGAATCAGCTTTTTTTGAAGCCGTAGACACTCTCGTCTCGTCGCTGCTGCGGCGGGTAAATTCTCAAGTACCATCCGCGCATGGACATTAAACTGATTGAATTACTGGTCTGTCCCTTGACCAAGGGGCCACTGCAGCATGACGCGGTACGCGGCGAGCTCGTATCGCGTAGCGCGCGACTGGCCTACCCTGTGCGTGACGGCCTGCCTGTATTGATTGAGGCAGAAGCACGGCCGCTAAATGACACGGAGTTGGGTTCATGAGCCTAATGCGCAGAACGGCTGTATGAGTTTTGCAGTCCTTATCCCTGCAAGGCTGACCTCGACCCGACTACCCAACAAGCCGCTGGCTGACATTGGAGGAATTCCAATGGTGGTGCGCGTCGCTCGGCAAGCCATGAAAAGCGAAGCGCTCAAAACTGTGGTGGCAGCAGACAGCATGGAAATCGTCAAGGTTTGTGCTACGTTTGGCGTACCCGCAGTGCTCACGCGGACCAATCACGTCAGTGGTAGCGACCGTTTGGCAGAAGCATGCGACCTGCTGCACTTGTCCAGCGATGACATTGTGGTGAATGTTCAAGGCGATGAGCCCTTGATCGACCCGTTACTCATCAACGCTGTTGCACGAACACTGATGAGTCGACCTGACTGTGCCGTGAGCACTGCTGCTCACCCCATTGAAGAACTGGCAGATTTCCACAACCCCAACATAGTCAAGGTTGTGACGGATGCGCGCCAAACCGCACTTTATTTCAGCCGTTCACCCATTCCATCCAGCAGAGACAACATTCACACTGCATGGTGGAAATCGGTCCCCAATTGCCCCGCTCCTTTGAGGCATGTTGGTATCTACGGGTACCGGGTCAGCTTTTTACGAAGCTTCCCGAATTTGTTGCCTGCACCGATCGAATTGCTGGAGTCACTCGAACAGTTGCGGGCACTGTGGCACGGTTATTCGATCGCAGTCCACATCACTCAGGATATGCCGGGTCCGGGGGTAGACACACCTGAAGACCTTGAGCGCGTGCGCCTGCTTGTTGAGAGATTTCCAGTCTCGCAATAGCCGCATTGTGCAATTGCCGTAAGCGCATGTCAGCTACCCACATGCTATTCTCCAAAGTCAGTCTTTTTAGACGCACTGCGCGGTGAATCCTCCCCCAAATCAGCAGTTCGGAATCACAGACACCAGACATAGCCAGACTGCAGTGTCGGGCTTCACAAAAACACAGTAACGCAAGGGTATTCATGAGACTAATTTTGTTGGGCGCCCCCGGTGCGGGTAAGGGAACACAAGCCACGTTCATTTGCGGGAAATACGCCATTCCACAAATTTCAACAGGTGACATGCTCCGTGCCGCAGTTAAGGCTGGCACACCTTTGGGACAAGAAGCCAAAAAAATCATGGATTCAGGTGGTCTTGTCAGCGATGACCTGATCATCAATCTGGTCAAAGAACGAATCGCCCAGCGTGACTGCGAGAAGGGATTTCTTTTTGATGGCTTCCCGCGTACGATTCCTCAAGCGGATGCAATGAAGTCTGCAGGGGTAAAACTGGACTACGTGCTTGAAATTGATGTTCCATTTGAAGCCATCATTGAACGCATGAGCGGCCGCCGATCACATGCGGCGTCTGGTCGCACTTATCACGTGAAATACAACCCACCTAAAGTTGAAGGACTTGATGATGTAACTGGGGAGCACCTTATTCAGCGCGAAGATGACAAAGAGGAAACAGTTCGTAAACGACTGGAGGTGTACAGCGCACAAACCAGGCCACTGGTTGACTACTATGCGAGCTGGGCGAAAACCTCCCCTGAATTGGCTCCAAAATATCGGGCGATCAGTGGCATGGGCAATGTTGACGAAATTACCACCCGTGCATTCAATGCACTGAACGCTTGAAAAATTTGAACATCACGTTGTCAACAGACGCAAAATCAGCGCAATACGCGCCTTGACAGGGCTGAGCCCAACCGAATCGAGAAACAAACTGCCGGGCACAGGCAGTACTCGGCCATTGGCGCAACGAGTTGATCTAATGACAGTGACACCCTTGTTCTTTGCACGGAGCAAGGCACTTTCAAGTGATTGGTGAATGGTCCCGTTCCCCGTACCGGCGACCACGATGCCCTTCACCCCAAGTCCAATCATGGCATCTACAACAGCACCATTCGCACCGACGTGGTTCATCACAACCTCAACGCTGGGCCACGCATCGTCAGACCTTTGCGACATTTCGCCCAGTCGCTCCAAGCAATTGACGGCGAAGTCGTCACCTGCAACCGGCCATCTGCCAACACGCCTCAAAGCGCCTTCTTCAACATAAGCTACGCACCCTGCATCACCAGAGGTGAATGCATCAAGCAAATACGTATGGTTTTTTTGTACGTCTCTGGCGGTGTGTACGCGCCCCGCGCACACCACCAAGACGCCACAAGCAGAATCGTCCAGAACAAGAGCGAAAGCATCACGTAAATTTTGCGGGCCGTCTGGCGCTAATGCCGTAGCGGGCCTCATCGCACAAGTCAGCACCACAGGCTTCGCAGGACTACAAATCTGCTGAAGGAAAAAGGCCGTCTCCTCAAGAGTGTCAGTGCCATGCGTAACAACAACGCCCTGTACCTCCGGCAACGATACCCAATAAGCCACTCGCAGCGCCAACAGTGAAAGCGCAGACAAGCTCATGTCTTTGCTATCCAGTTGCGCTACCTGCTCCACCTCAATGGCGCAAGACGGAAGCGCACTTTGAATAGATGCCAATAAATCATCTACGCGCAGCTGTGCAGCCTTGTACCCAATGTTGTCGACTGCTTCAGCTGCTTTTCCAGCGATCGTGCCGCCCATCCCCAGAAAAACCACTTTTTTCTCAGTCATAAAAGATATTTGCCTTTTTTTGGAAACTGTACAAAAATACAGTTACTGTTTATCGATACAGACAGCTAATCAAACAGCCACGAAGGAGTTCCAATTCATGAACCTCAACTTACCCAAACCCATCAAGGACAACTCGAAGCTGACAGCGCGCCAACAGCAAATTCTTGAACTGATTCAAAACGCTATTGCAAACACCGGAGCGCCACCCACACGGGCCGAAATTGCAGCTGAGTTGGGGTTTCGGTCGGCAAACGCTGCAGAGGAACATCTGCAGGCGCTAGCAAGAAAAGGGGCGATTGAGCTAGTTAGTGGCACATCACGAGGCATCCGCCTGCGAGGCCATCGAGATAGTTTAATGGGTGGCTCTCGCACAAAGCAATTCACGCTTCCATCTCAAGGATTTTCTCAACTGGTGCTACCGCTGGTCGGTCGGGTCGCAGCCGGAAGCCCAATTCTTGCTCAAGAACACGTCGAACAAACGTATCAATTTGACCCTAATTTATTTCAACAGCAACCCGACTATTTGCTCAAGGTTCGAGGTATGAGCATGAAAGACGTTGGCATCCTGGATGGCGATCTCTTAGCAGTCAAACACGCAAAGGATGCAAAAAATGGTCAGATCGTAGTGGCGCGGATTGGCGATGAAGTGACTGTCAAACGCTTCAGACGCTCAGGAGATCTCATAGAGCTAGTGCCTGAAAACACTGCGTTTCCCGTCATCAAAATTGAAACTAACCAGATTTTTGAAATCGAGGGCCTTGCAGTGGGGCTTGTACGTCATTCAACTTTCCAATAACCAATTCCCCTACCTCGACCCGTCAGCAGTGGAAAAAACGCTCGCTTTTCTGACTGACTCACCTCGGGCATGGTTTGATCGCTCATCAAGTTGCTTAGCAAGCCTGCTTCGCAGTCGAGCGCTTCACACTTTTTGATCAGGAGACTTGTATGCAGTTTTTTGCCGCGCTTCATTTGCAACATCCACGACATGCAGCCGATCTAATTCGGTGCATGTTGTCGTGGTTGATTCCACAATCAATCACTGAGCAACTCGCCTCACAGTCAAGTGCAGCCCAAGAACCTGCACATCAACCAGAGCCGCTCTCGATACACAACAGATGTGCGCAGCAGCCATCACGACAACCCAAACACAGCTCAAACGCAAAGACTTCGACCGAACATCTGTCAAGCAATCATGACATGGACACTCCAGTCTTCGATGAAAAGTTGCAAGCTCCTTGCAAGCGATCGACAAGCCTGCGTATCTTTCGGGAACAGGATCGAAACGTATCACCGCATTGCGCGGGACGTATGGTCATTTCAGGCCGCATGCAGGATGTATGGGCAGAAATTGATCGTTTGGCAGAAGTAAAAGGGTAGAAGACAGATTTCTTGACTTTCAACCCAACTTTTGCCTACGCAAGGATACGAAAGAGTCGAACAAATAAATTTGTGATGCATTCAGGCAATTGACGTAAGGTCAAGTGCATTTGAACGAGTCCCTTCCAACAAAAAAAGAAGGCCAACCACGTGGATCAGAGGCAGGCATCGATCTTGAGGTCACGGCGGAGCAACGTCTTACAGGCACAATATGACCATGAATATCGTGATCCTAGATGACTACCAAGATGCGGTCAGAAAACTCAATTGTGCAGCTAAACTGGACGCGTACCCGGCCAAGGTATACACCAACACAGTCAAAGGTATCGGTCAGCTGTCAGTTCGCCTTAAAGATGCGGATGTGATTGTATTGATCCGCGAGCGAACTCACTTGAATCGCCAAGTTATAGAGAAGCTCCCTAAGCTCAAGCTCATTGCACAAACTGGTCGTGTCGGCACACATATTGATGTTGCGGCTTGCACTGAGCGGGGTATAGCAGTCGCGGAAGGCGTAGGTTCTTCAGTCGCACCTGCAGAGTTGGCATGGGCACTGCTGATGGCCGCGGCAAGAAGAATTCCACATTATGTATCGCATCTCAAACACGGAGCTTGGCAACAGTCTGGATTGAAATCAGCCTCCATGCCAACGAACTTCGGGATTGGCTCGACTCTTAAAGGTAGAACTCTTGGTATCTGGAGCTATGGAAAAATTGGCCAACTGGTTGCATCATACGGTAGGGCATTTGGCATGCGAGTCATCGTCTGGGGAAGTAACGCCTCTAAAGACCGTGCGCAAGCTGATGGCTTTGAAATAGCTTCGTCAAAAGACATATTCTTTGAACAGTGCGATGTACTTAGCATTCATTTACGCTTGAATGAAAGCACACGTTCAAGCATCACCTTGGACGATTTATCGAAAATGAAACCGACCTCAATTCTAATCAACACATCAAGAGCTGAACTGATTGAGCCAGAGGCATTGATCGCAGGACTCAATCGCGGACGCCCTGGAATGGCAGCAATTGATGTCTTTGAGTCCGAACCAATTTTGCAAGGACATGCATTGCTAAGACTCGAAAACTGTATCTGCACACCTCATATCGGCTATGTTGAACAAGACAGCTATGAGTTATATTTTGGTTCAGCCTTCGAAAATGTAGTGAACTTCATCAAAGGAACTCCCACAAACATCATCAACCCTGCCGCACTTCAAGTCAGACGCTGAGGCAGTGGACAATGTTCACGTAATATTTAAGAAGCTGCAATTAATTTCTTGAAAATTTTCAAATAAATTTGAAATCGCCACTTCAAGATTTTCTTGCTTTTTCGTTAATAGAAAAAGCATCAAGCTCGAATTCAATTAACCCGCTGTTAGTCGCTTGCGAAGCGTCTTCCAGCTTATTTTCTTTCGTTTTGACGGTCGGCGTTTCAATTCCGACATCAGGAGCATCTGCCGTCAAATCGATATCTAGCCCAATACGGGCCCCGACTGGTTTTTGAAACGTACTGGAACGATTGTCGTTGTAGCCGGTTTCGGAGCCGCCTGCATTGATAGTCGGTACCAATTTTTGCGGAATTGTTTGATTAAAATTTCCAGGCGACAGCGCATTGGCTCGTACAGCTACAGAAGGCAAGCCAATCGTCGGCCAAGCAGTTGGATCATTTGAGTCACTCTTCAACATGTGATCTTCTGATAAATCTTTAGCGATCGAATGAAGCATCAGTAGTTCTCTGTAAGCCTCTAAATCAAGTGCTTCCGATGTACGGCCTGCCTCTCGAAATACAGAATCCTCAATAATCTTCAGCACGGTATCGGTATGCCAGAACGACGTTATCTGTGACAGCGTGGCTTCATAAGCTTCAAGCCCGCGCGTCTGATCTTGGAAGGCCTCAAATGCCGGTACATCAGCGTTAAAAAGCCGTGTGAACTCTATCGTCAAATCTTGATACTCTACCCGTCTGTCCTGACGATGGTAGAGCTTGAGCAGGTCAAGATATACCAGAGGACTAGTCTGCGCATTTTCCTGGATATGGTTTTGCAGTACTTCAATAGCTTGATCGTGCTGCCCCAAAGAAATGAAGAAATCTGCCTGCTGTTGAATATCAAACAACTCTTCAACATTCACACCGCGCGCATTACCCTGCGCACCGAGCATCGCGTAAGCAGATTCACTCGATCTAAATTTTGGCTGGGTTGACAATGCCTCATGCTCTCTTGGGTCCGTCACCCGCGTCACAGGTTTAGGCTTCAGTGGGGTCACAGGCTCACGCTGCTGAATAACGACCTTTGAAAGCGACGCTTGTCTTAACGCTGCCGAATTTTGCGGAGCTTCCTGCTCATGGATTTCACGTCGAGGCTTCCACCAAGCAGTTTTGGTGCTGTCCCTCTTCGGCCCGAACCGAAGCCAAGCAACGCCCGCCATAAGTAGCACAAGCATTGCCATCAACCCATAAACCAAAGGGTTCTGATATTTGCTGTCCTGCGCATCTTTCAGTTGAGTAGAAAGACTGGACATCTCGGCTCGGCTTTTGTTGGATGCCTCGCGCAACGCAAGAGTCTCTGCCTGAAGCGCAGTGAGCCGTTGAATGTCTTGCCTGAGCTCATCTGACTGTGCACTGATGACACGCCACAAGGCTGCAGCTTCCAAACGTTGAGCCGACGGCAACTCAGACGGCAGTACCAACAACTCCGGTGTTGACTTCAATCGTGCCAAGGGCTCGGTGGCGCCAAACTCAATGCTGTCTAGCTGCAGGCGTGGCTTGGTAGCCTTGTCAGGCGCAGGCCCGGCCAACCGCCGCGACGCTACGAGTGCACGGGGAGCCGTAGCAGTCAGTTGCTTCTTGAAAACAGGCACGACGGGAATTCGACTGGGTAGAGGCGTCGGTGCCGCTTGGGCTACTGGCGCAGCCTCGAGGGCTGGCGTACCGCCGGAAGCCAATACCGATTCGTTCACATTGGCAGGCGGGTCAGCAAAAACAACGTAGCGCCGTGAATTCTTTGAAAGGCAGCCATACCTGATCACGACAGTCACGACGGGCTCTTCAACAATAACCGATGAGCTCACACGCAATGTGGATGAGCCAGTGACGCCTATCTTCAGTAACTGCGCATTGACTCGCCCCGGGTTGATGGCTGCGTCACCCTGGAACACATCGGCTTCAAGGCATAGTGATGCGGCGTTTTCACCGGCACCCAAAATTGCCTGAACATTGAAATCGAGCGGTCGACCGAGAACGATGGGCCCGCGAGAGCTTTCGAGCGTCAGCGCCGCAGCGCTTGATACCCCGATCAACAGGAATACAGCGCAAGCGGTAGGACGTAAGTTCGCGTAAGTCATTTTTTAGCTATTCTGGCACAGTCTTCTGAAATAACCCTTGAATCATAATGACGCATATGCAAACAACTTTTTCACAAATAGGCGTAATTGGTGCTGGTGCCATGGGCAGCGGTATTGCGCAAGTCGCTGTGCAAGCGGGCGGCGTCGTCCAACTTTTCGACGTCCGCAACGAGTCCGCCATCAAAGCTCGTGATGTGGTTTTTTTGCAATGGGACAGACTGATGGCCAAGGGGCGGCTGGACATTTCAACTGTAGAGGCGTTCAAGTCACGTCTCTATGTCGCCGACGCGATAGAACAATTGAACAATTGCGACCTCATCATAGAAGCTATTGTTGAGCGGCTAGACGTTAAAAGATCCCTTTTTTCCGAACTGGAAACCATAGTTGATGTGCGCACGGTGCTGGCCTCCAACACGTCGTCGCTTTCGGTGACTGCCATTGCCGCTGGTATGGCTCACCCAGAACGCTTTGCGGGTTACCATTTTTTCAACCCTGTTCCACTGATGAAACTGGTTGAGGTCATTGCTGGACTGAGAACACACCCGGAGGTTTGCAAGCGACTTTGCGCATTCGCCCTTGAGATGGGACACACGCCTGTAGCGGCCCAAGACACTCCCGGTTTCATTGTGAACCACGCAGGTCGGGCTTACGGCACAGAGGCACTTCGTGTTGTCAGCGAAGGCATCGCTGACTTTGCCACGGTAGACCGCATCTTGCGAGACCAGGCTGGCTTCAAATTAGGTCCTTTCGAACTCATGGACCTCACTGCACTGGATGTGTCGCATCCGGTGATGGAGTCGATCTACCGGCAGTACTACGAGGAAGCGCGCTACAGACCCAGTGTCATCACCGCCCAACGGCTGGCCGGCGGCATGCTAGGCCGCAAAACCGGCGAAGGTTTCTACAGGTACAACGAAGGCAA
The DNA here is from genome assembly GCA_046154065.1 of Polaromonas sp. GTDB lineage: Bacteria > Pseudomonadota > Gammaproteobacteria > Burkholderiales > Burkholderiaceae_C > Polaromonas. The sequence continues at coordinate 20,012 of JBJXEI010000141.1, forward strand.
AATAGAGTTGCCCGCCGAAAAAGCAGCGCCGGGAGTCACTGAGATGCCCCCCGTATGGGTGTCTCCCCGCGCATCTCGCCGGTCGGAACTCCTTCAGCTTCTCAAAGAGCTGGGAGCCCGCATTGAAACTGGCGCATCCGCATCTCCGCAAGCGCTCACACTGGTGGCGCCGCTGGGGTTCGACATCACCACGGTCGCCGTGGTGGAGCGGCTTGATCCAGCACGCACAGTGGGCATAGACATGTTGATTGACGATGCCGCCACCAAGCGCCGCGTATTGGCGACAAACCCTGTCACCCGACTTGACATGCGCGATGCGGCACACGCCCTTTTTGCCCGCGACGGAAAGGCGGTCAGCCTGATCAAGGACAGTGGCGGCTTTGTCACGCAACGAGTCATTTCGTCGATCGTGAATGTCGCCAGCGACATGTGTCAGCAGGGCATCTGCTCGCCGTCTGACTTGGAAACAGCCGTAACCCTGGGCCTTGGTTACCCGATGGGGCCATTGGCCATGGGCGACCGGTATGGACCGACAAACGTGCTGGAGGTCCTTTTCAACATGCAAACCGTGTACGGCGACCAGCGCTACCGCCCATCCCCCTGGCTGCGTCGACGTGGTGCGATTGGCGTGAGTCTCATGCACGAGGAAATCTGACATGGCTGGCTCACTGAAAAGTACCAGCCAGGGTCAGACGCTGGTGTTGACACTCAGTAACCCGGAATTCAGAAATGCGCTTGGGCCTGAAATTTATGCAGCGGGTATCGAAGCGCTCAATGCCGCAGAAAACAACCCTGACATTCGCAGCGTGGTCATCACTGGCGAAGGCAGCACATTTTGCGCTGGCGGCAATTTGCAGCGCCTGCTTGCCAATCGACGAGAAGCGCCTGAAATTCAGGTACAAAGCATTGAAGGGCTGCACAACTGGATCGACTCGATCCGCACCTACCCCAAACCTATCATTGCCGCCGTTGAAGGCGCAGCCGCAGGCGCTGGTTTTTCACTCGTTCTGGCCTGTGATCTGGTTGTTGCCGCCAGCAACGCCGTGTTTGTGATGTCGTACAGCACGGTCGCACTGTCGCCAGACGGTGGTGGCAGCTGGGCGCTAGGCAGAGCCCTGCCCCGCGCACTGGCCAGCGAGCTTCTCATGTGCGGTGAGCGTATCTTGGCGCCCAGATTGATGGAGTTGGGCTTGATCAACCGCGTGTGCGGCGCTGGGAACGCCCTGAGCGAGGCGCTGGGCCTCGCCGCGCGGCTCAACGCCCGGGCCCCCAACGCACTGGCAAGCGTCAAAGAGCTTTTGAATGATGCACCCACCCTTACATTGAGCCAGCAACTGGCCAGTGAACGTGATCATTTTGTGCGCAACCTGCACGATGCCAACGGCGCAGAAGGCATTGACGCTTTCCTGCAAAAACGCACACCCGAGTTTCGTTAAAACCCGCTGCGGGGCGAACACCCGCAGCGGCCGTGATCTGCAGCACAGGACACTCTGGCGACATCTGCCAGTGCATCGCTTCGTCCCTCAAGCGACAATCAAAATCCTGTAAGTCACTCAAAAGACAGCCCATGGACGATCCCATTCTTACGATAGATGAACGAGAAGCCATCAACCACGGTCGATGGTTTTCATCCCTATCCCCCTCCCTCAGGCACGACATCCTCCGATGCGCTTATGTCAAACGCTACAAAGACGGCGAGCTGATCAGCGCACGCGGCGATGTGCCCGAGGAGTGGCTATCGTGCGCACGCGGAGCCATCCGCGTGAGCTCCACCTCCATCTCCGGCAAGCAGGTCACCCTGACATATGTCGAACCGGGGCTGTGGATTGGCGATGTCGCCATCTTCGACGGCGAACGCCGCACGCACGACTCGTACGCGCACGGCGAAACCACCTTGCTCTGCGTGTCACGCCTGGATTTACGCAAGATCCTCAGCCAGCATGTCGAGTTGTACGAAGCGCTGCTACGCCTTCACGCACGGCGCATTCGCCAGCTGTTCGGCTTGGTGGAAGATCTCAACACCCTGCCCCTGCGCGCCCGGCTTGCCAAACAGCTTCTGCACCTCGTGCGCAGCTATGGGGTGCCCAGCTTGAACGACGCGGGCGAAGTGCGCATTGGTTTGCAACTGGCCCAGGAAGAGTTAGCTCAATTGCTGGGTGCCTCGCGGCAACGCGTCAATCAGGAGCTCAAGTCCATGGAGCGAGAAGAAGCGATTCGAGTCGAACCAGGCGGGCTGGTGGTTCGCAACCGAGCCATCCTGTTGCGCATTTCAGAAGCAGAAATTGAGAAATAAATCATGACCGAATTCGACAACTTTGTGGGAACCCGAGCCGTCACAGGCGCACAGGCATTTGACATCGACGTGCTCAGTGCCTACCTCACCCAGCACCTGGATGGCTTTGAGGGCCCGCTGAGTGTCGAAATTTTCAAAGGCGGTCAGTCCAACCCAACCTACAAACTCATCACCCCTGGGCAGGCCTACGTGATGCGCGCCAAGCCTGGACCGGTGGCCAAGTTGCTGCCATCAGCCCATGCCATTGAGCGCGAGTTCAAGGTCATGCAGGGGCTGCAGGGCACCAATGTGCCTGTCGCCAAAATGCACTGCCTGTGCGAGGACGAATCCGTCATTGGCCGCGCTTTCTACGTCATGGAGTTTATTGAAGGTCGGGTACTCTGGGACCAATCCTTGCCCGGCATGACACCCGTCCAGCGTGGCGAGATTTACGACGAAATGAACCGCGTGATCGCCGCACTGCACCAAGTCAAATTTGCTGACCGGGGCTTGTGCGACTATGGCAAGCCCGGCAACTACTTTGAGCGACAAATAGGACGTTGGAGCCGCCAATATGTGGCTTCCATCACCACCCCGATCCCCGAGATGGACCAACTGATGGCCTGGCTGCCGGCCAACATGCCAGACAGCGCCCGCGATGAAAGCATGACCGCCATCGTCCATGGTGATTTCAGGCTCGACAACCTGATGTTTCACCCCACCGAGCCCCGCGTCCTCGCCGTGCTGGACTGGGAGCTGTCAACACTGGGGCACCCGCTTGCTGATTTCAGCTACCACTGCATGGCCTGGCACATCCCGCCGGGCGCATTCCGCGGCATTGGCGGGCTGGATGTTGCCAGCATGGGCATTCCGCTAGAGGCCGACTACATCCGCCGTTACTGCGAACGCACCGGCAGTTTCACCCCCGAAGCGCTTGCGGCAGACTGGAACTTCTACCTTGCCTACAACCTGTTCCGGCTTGCAGCCATTTTGCAAGGTATCGCCAAACGCGTCGAAGCCGGTACTGCTTCCAGCGCGCAAGCTACCCGGTCCGCTGCAGGTGCGCCGTTGCTGGCGCGCATGGCCTGGGACTTCGCCCTGAAAAGCCAGCGCTAGGCCTCGCACAGCAGGGCATCGTCCCATCTCAACGTTCCCCTGATCCCTGACAACCATTAAACCAACGACAACTGGAGACACCATGGACTTCGACTTCACCCCCAAGGTACAAGAACTGCAGGCCCGCCTGTTGAAGTTCATGGACGAGCACATCTACCCGAACGAGGCACGCTTTTTCCGTGAAATCGCTGAAAACAGAGCCAAAGGCAATGCCTGGATTCCCACGGAAATCATTGAAGAACTCAAACCCAAAGCCCGGGCTGCTGGCCTGTGGAATCTGTTTTTGCCTCATTCACCCCGCGCGCCGGAAGGCCTGTCAAACCTCGAGTACGCACCGCTGTGCGAAATCATGGGCCGTGTGCCGTTTGCCGCTGAGGTGTTCAACTGCTCGGCACCCGACACCGGCAATATGGAAACCATCGCACGTTACGGCTCCGAAGCCAACAAGGACCAGTGGCTGGAACCCCTGTTGAAAGGTGAGATTCGCTCTGCCTTTTTGATGACCGAACCTGAGGTTGCATCGTCGGACGCGACCAACATTCAGTGCCGCATTGAGCGCGACGGCGAGGACTACGTTCTCAACGGCTTGAAATGGTGGTCGTCAGGTGCCGGCGACCCACGCTGCGCTGTCTACATCGTCATGGGCAAGACCAACCCGGACGCCGGACGCCACGAGCAGCAGTCCATGATTCTGGTGCCTAGCAATGCACCGGGCATCACCGTGATCCGCCCGTTGAGCGTTTTTGGCTACGACGACGCCCCGCATGGCCACATGGAAGTGCGTCTGACCAATGTGCGTGTGCCCGCCAGCAACATGCTGCTCGGTGAAGGCCGCGGATTTGAGATCGCCCAAGGCCGCCTTGGCCCCGGACGCATTCACCACTGCATGCGCAGCATCGGCATCGCTGAACGCGCCCTGGAGCTGATGTGCAAACGCCTGAACACCCGCGTGGCCTTCGGCAAACCAATCTCCCGCCAGTCCGTCTGGCATGAGCGCATTGCCGAAGCACGCTGCATGATCGACCAGGCCCGTCTGCTCACACTGCGCGCCGCCTTCATGATGGACACCGTCGGCAACAAGGTGGCCAAAGCTGAAATTGCCATGATCAAAGTGGTAGCCCCCAATATGGCCTGCCAGATCATTGATTGGGCCATCCAGGCCCACGGCGGCGGCGGCGTGTCGGACGACTTCCCTTTGGCCTACGCCTATGCCCACCAGCGCACGCTGCGCCTGGCCGATGGCCCCGATGAAGTGCACCGCGCGTCACTGGCCAAGCTCGAACTTGCCAAACACCTTTTAATGCCAGGCGAGGTGGAAATGCCAGTGACGCGGGGCGGTTGAAACCGTCCCAGCGTTCAGGACGGATCAATGCACAGCTGAACGATGGTTTGGCATGATCGGCCGGCAGCTTTGAACCATGTGGCTCAAAGTTGCCGGCCGATTTGCATCACCCGCGAATCGACCATTCAGCACGTGCGACACTCTTTGGTACTACAGCCAAAAATATGAAATCTTTGAACACCTTGACTCAACCACTTCTGCCTTTTCGCGCCAGCATCGCCATGGCAGCCGTTTTGTCCATCACCGTCCTTCAAGGCTGTGCAGTCGTGGCCGTGGTGGACACCGTGGGGACGGTGGCAGTCAAAACGGTCGGATTGGCAGCTGATGCAGCCATTGGTGCCGTCAAAATCACCGGGCGAGCTGTTGGTGCAGCCGCTGATGCGGTGATTCCGGGTGAAGCAGCGCCTTGACGCTGCCCAGGACGATTGGGATGTGAGTGGTCTGCCCGACAGGGATCGAACCTGTGACCCTCAGCTTAGAAGGCTGATGCTCTATCCAACTGAGCTACGGGCAGATACTGGATCTAAACCTCAAGAGTCTAGACGTAAAAAAAGCTCACCAAGGTGAGCTTTTTTATTGGATTTTTGGTCGGAGTACAAGGATTCGAACCTTGGACCCCCTGGTCCCAAACCAGGTGCGCTACCAGACTGCGCCACACTCCGACAAGTCTCATATTCTAGCGCGGTTTTCAGCTTTCTGAAAGCAGGCTGTACTCTTTTTTAACCGCCCGGCCCGACTGAGCGCTGTTACAGCTTCACGTACTCGTACGCGGGCGCCTGGGCGTTGATGCCGCGGTCCGGCGGCGCGATCCAGCCGGCCATTTTTCCAGGCTCGGTCACGCGCTGCATCAGGCTGTGAACGAATGACTTGTCCGCATCGTTGGGCAGCCAGTCGTCCTTCTTGGCTTCAAACTCAGCCGCAGTGATGGGTGTACCTTGTGGGTCAGTCTGGACGTTGGCCCACGCCCCCACGCTGCGGCGGAAACGGGTGGACGGCAGCGCAAACTCGAAATCAACACCGGCGCGTTTGATCCCCATGTTCCAGCGCGTCAGGCCCACGTTGCAGTCCTTGACGTACTCCATCCGGGTGACTTCGTTCATGCCATTGCGCGTTGAAATGTTCTCGGACGTCATGCCTCCCTTGCCATCCGGCACCTGGATCAACATGCCCGTGTCCAGCTCAATGTGGTCGGCAAACTTGGCTTCGTCCGGGCGGCCTTTGATGCCGTTGGCAAAGTAGTTGGCCGCATTGCTGGACGACTCGGAGCCGAACAAATCCAGCGACGAGGTGAACCAAAAGTTCATGAATTTCTGAACCGTCGGCAGGTCAATCACCCCGGCCTTGCGCAGCGTGGCCTGGTCGTTGGTGTCCAGCTCCTTCATCACTTCGAGCGTGCGCTTGATGACACGGCCAATGCCGGTTTCACCCACAAACATGTGGTGGGCTTCTTCCGTCAACATGAAGCGCGTGGTGCGGGCCAGCGGGTCAAAGGCCGACTCGGCAAACGATTTGAGCTGGAACTTGCCGTCACGGTCCGTGAAGTAAGTGAACATGAAAAAGCTGAGCCAGTTGTCCATCGGCTCGTTGAAGGTGCCCAGAATGCGCGGCTTGTCGGCGTCACCGCTGTGGCGCATCAGCAGTTCTTCGGCTTCCTCGCGGCCATCGCGGCCAAAGTGGGCGTGCAGCAGATAGACCATAGCCCAGAGGTGGCGGCCTTCTTCGACGTTCACCTGGAACAGATTGCGCAGGTCGTACAAAGACGGTGCCGTGTGGCCCAGCAGGCGCTGCTGCTCGACCGACGCCGGTTCGGTGTCGCCCTGCGTGACGATCAGGCGGCGGAAGGTCGAGCGGTACTCACCGGGCACTTCCTGCCAGACATCCTGGCCCATGTGGTCGCCAAACCCGATCTTGCGGCCGGGCTCCTGGTCAGCCAGAAAGATGCCCCAGCGGTAGTCGGGCATGGGCGTGTAGCCGTAGCTGGCCCAGCCTGACGCGTCCACACCCACGGCGGTGCGCAAATAGACTTCCTTGGCCTTGAAGTCGCTCGGGCCCATTTCGTCCCACCAGTTCAAAAAGGCCGGCTGCCAGTGCTCCAGCGCACGTTGGAGCTGGCGGTTTTCGCCCAGGTGGACGTTGTTTGGAATCAGCGCTTGCAAGTCAATCGTGCTCATGGTGATGTCTCCAGATGTGGTTTAAATGCGTTTCCAGTCGAACTTGGCTTTTTTGCCGGTGCCGAAGAGCTTCAAAGCACCCTCTTCGCCCACCGCATTCGGGCGGATGAAAATCCAGTTCTGCCAGGCCGAGAGGCGGCCAAAAATGCGGGTTTCCATCGTCTCTTTGCCTGGGAAGCGCAGCGACGCCTCCAGCCCCGTCATCGCGTCGGGCGACATGCTGGCGCGCTCTTCCAACATGATGCGGATTTCGTCGTCCCAATCGATGTCGTCGGGCGTCAACGTGACCAAACCCAGCGCCAGCGCCTGATCCGCGCGCAGGGAGCTGTCACCCAGGTTCTGCAGCTGGTTGATGGTGGTGCTGTCCTCGTAAAACCGGGTTTGCAGGCGCGTCAACCCATTGACCGCCGGGAACCAGCCAAAGTTGGCGTCGGTCAGTTGCAGGGACGGGGCGCTGTCCGGGGCGTCGGGCAGGTCCAGCATGTAAATGCGGTCGCAGGCCAGGGCCAGCTCGTAGAAGGTGCCGGCAAAACACGACCCCGAATCGACCAACGCGATCAGCGAGCGGCTGGTCACGTCCAGTCGGGCCAGCGTGCGGCGCAGCGCACCCGTGGTTTC
>JBJXEI010000142.1:0-2784 GCA_046154065.1 Polaromonas sp.
CGCACAAACCCGGTCTTGGCGTGCCGGGCCATGGGCCACACCGCCGCCACGTTGAACAGCGGCACGCACACGCCAATCAGCACGGCGATCAGCAGCAGGCCTTCGGCGCCGGCCAGCCGTTCGGCAATCGCCAGGCCGATGAAGGAATTGAAACGGAAGGCGACCTGCGCGCTGCCCGCGTGCTCACGGCGGTCGATGTGGCGGCCCAGCGCGGGCAGGTAGGGCAGGCTGTAGGCCAGCGCAATGCCCCCCAGGCCCAGCAGCAGGCCAGCTGCAATCAGGCTGGACGCAGCGCCCAGGTCCAGCGGGCTGCGCACGATCGACTGGAACAGCAGCACGGGGAACAGCAGGTAGTACACCAGGCTTTCGACCTGCGCCCAGACGGGCCGGTTCAGCGCGGTGTAGCGGCACACCAGAAAGCCGCAGACGATGAGGGAAAAATCGGGGAAAAGAAGTTGCGCGTAGTTCACTGAATGAGAATAACCTGAAAAAATCAGCTTCTGACCAGGCCGATGCGGGTTTACCTTTATGTGTAATCCACAAGGTGGCACCCATCTTTGAGCCGATAGCATCAACCACCTTGATCTTCAGGAGTCCTTCATGCAACGTCGCTACTTTTCGTGTGTTCCCGTCGCTTTGGCGATGACCTGTCTGGCCGGTTTGTCAGGCGGGGCGTTGGCCCAGTCCTACCCGAACAAGGTCATCAAGCTGCAGGTGCCGTTTGCACCCGGTGGCACCACGGACATCGTGGGCCGCGTGATTGCCGAGCCGCTGGGCAAGGCGCTGGGGCAAACCGTGATTGTTGAAAACCGGGCCGGTGGCGGCGGGGTGGTGGGGGCCACTGAGCTGTCACGCGCGGCACCGGACGGCTACACGCTGGGCGTGGCCACGGTGTCCACCACGGCTGCCAACCCGGCCATCAACCCGAAGATCCCGTACAACACGCTGACCGATTTCACGCCGATCATCAACATCGCGGCCACCCCCAACATCATTGCGGTACACCCCAGCTTTCCTGCCAAAAACTACAAGGAGTTTGTGGCCGAGCTTAAGAAAAACCCGGGCAAGTACTCGTTTTCATCCTCGGGCACGGGCGGCATCGGCCACCTGCAGATGGAGCTGTACAAAAACCTGAGCGGCACTTTTGTTACCCACATTCCGTACCGCGGCGCAGGCCCGGCGCTGAACGACACGGTGGCGGGCCAGGTGCCCATTATTTTTGACAACCTGCCGTCGGCGTTGCCCTTCATTTTGCAAAAACGGCTGGTGCCCATCGTGGTGGCGGCACCGCAGCGCGTGGCTTCGTTGCCCGACGTGCCCACGTTCAAGGAAGTCGGCCTGGAGCCTGTGAACCGCATGGCCTACTACGGCATTCTGGGCCCCAAGGGCCTGCCGAAAGATGTGGTTGACAAGATCAGTGCGGGCGTGAAGAAATCGCTGGAAGACCCCGCCGTGCGCAAGCGCATCGAAGACACGGGCTCGCTCATCGTGGGCAACACGCCTGAGCAGTTCAGTGCCCAGATCAAGGCGGAGTACGAGGTCTACAAAAAAGTGGTGGACTCGGCCAAACTCAAGCTGGAGTGAGGTGGGTTCGTTAAGCCGGGCTGTGACACTGCTGGCCCCTTTGCCACCTGACAGCCATGCGGCTATTGACACTTTTGTCGATGCGTTGTGGCTGGAAGACGGCTTGTCTGGCAACACGCTGGCAGCCTACCGGCGTGACCTGACGCTGTACGGCCGCTGGTTGGGTGAGCCGCCGCGCGGCCGCCGTGCCCTGGACACCACGACCGAGCTGGACTTGCAGGGCTATTTTTCCCATAAATTTGCCAGTGCAGGCGGGGCCAAGGCCACGTCGTCCAACCGCCGCCTGACGGTGTTCAAGCGCTACTTTCAATGGGCGCTGCGCGAAGGCCGCATCACCGCCGACCCGACCGTGAAGCTGCAATCGGCCAAACAGCCCAGCCGCTTCCCCAAAACCCTGACCGAAGCCCAGGTGGACGCACTGCTGTCCGCGCCAGACCGTGCCACCCCGCTGGGCCAGCGTGACCACGCCATGCTGGAGCTGATGTACGCCAGTGGGTTGCGCGTCAGCGAGCTGGTGGGCCTGAAGACGTTTCACTTGAGCCTGAACGACGGCGTGCTGCGCATCATGGGCAAGGGCAGCAAGGAGCGGCTGGTGCCGTTTGGCCAGGTGGCGCGTCAGGCCATCAACCAGTACCTGCAGGATGCACGCCCGGTGATTCTGGGTGGTCAGCTGACCGAGGATCTGTTTGTGACGGCGCGTGGGGCGGGCATGAGCCGCGTGATGTTCTGGATGCTGGTGAAAAAGTACGCCAAAGCCGCCCACATCGACGTGCCGCCGTCGCCGCACACCCTGCGTCATGCGTTCGCCACCCACTTGCTCAACCACGGGGCCGACCTGCGCGCCGTGCAGTTGTTGCTGGGGCATGCCGATATTTCGACCACCACCATCTACACCCACGTCGCCCGTGAACGGCTGAAAATGCTGCACGCGGCGCACCACCCGCGCGGCGGTGCTGTCTAGGGGCCGTTATCAGGTCAGGCCGCAGCCTGCAAGGCCGCCAGCTCGGCCTCGTCAAACCCGGCCCGCCGCCGGGCGTCCAGGTTCAGTGGCCCCCGAATGCGCGGCGCGCCGTACTGGGTGGCCAGCCGGGCGTAAGTCGCCACGGGCTCCAGAGCGCGCTGTGCGCACAAATACCGGTACCAGTGGTTGCCAATGGCCACATGGCCCACCTCGTCGTGCAGGATGATGTCCAGAATCGC
>JBJXEI010000143.1:0-6566 GCA_046154065.1 Polaromonas sp.
GCAAACTGGCTGAAGGTGCTCAAGTCGCGGCTGACGACCTGCAGCTCGAAGGTGCCGGTGCCGCTGATGTAGTGGCAGCTGACGACTTCGGGGATGGCGCGGATGGCTTCTTCCAGCGCCAGCAGCACGTCGCCACTGTTGCGCGCAGCGTCCAGCCGCACAAAGGCCAGCACGCCCAGGCCGATCTTGTGGCGGTTGATCTCGGCGCGGTAGCCGGTGATGAAACCGTTGTCTTCGAGCGCCCGCACCCGCCGCCAGCAGGGCGCGCTGGACAGGCCGATGCGCTGCGCCAGCTCGGTGTTGGTCAGGCGTGCATCTAGCTGCAGCTCGTTCAGGATGGCGATGTCAAACTTGTCTAAAGTGGTCATTTGGCGTAATTTACAGCAAGAATCTTGCGCAGTGGGGCTGAATCAGGGCATCAAACGCAAAGACTTATTGGCGCGTCCAGCCTACACTTTTCGCACAGAGCTCGTCACCTGAATGAGCCAACTTCCCCACCGGAGACAACGATGAACGCACCCCTGCCCGAGCACATCCGCCGCGCGCTTGAAACCACCACGCTGGACGACAAATATTCACTGAGCGAGGGCCGTGCCTTCATGAGCGGGGTGCAGGCGCTGGTGCGGCTGCCCATGCTGCAGCGCGTGCGGGACGTGCAGGCCGGCCTGAACACGGCGGGGTTCATCAGCGGTTACCGTGGCAGCCCGCTGGGCGGCTACGACCAGGCGCTGTGGGCGGCCAAAAAGCACCTGGCGGCGCAGCATGTGGTGTTTCAGCCGGGGGTGAACGAGGAGCTGGCCGCCACGGCGGTGTGGGGCACGCAGCAGGTCGGCCTGTACCCGCAAAGCCAGAAGTACGACGGGGTGTTTGGCATCTGGTACGGCAAGGGGCCGGGCGTGGACCGCTGCTCGGACGTGTTCAAGCACGCGAACATGGCGGGCACGTCACCGCACGGCGGGGTGATTGCGATTGCCGGTGACGACCACGTGTCGAAAAGCTCGACCGCGCCGCACCAGAGCGACCACATCTTCAAGGCCTGCGGCATGCCGGTATTTTTCCCGTCCAGCGTGCAGGAGATTCTGGACATGGGCCTGCACGCGCTGGCCATGAGCCGCTTCTCCGGTGTGTGGGCGGGCATGAAAACGATTCAGGAGGTGGTTGAGTCGTCCAGCTCGGTGTCGGTCGATGCCGACCGCGTGAAGATCATCACGCCCGACGACTTTGTGATGCCGCCCGGCGGCCTGCACATCCGCTGGCCCGACGTGCCGCTGGTGCAGGAAGCGCGGCTGATGGACTTCAAGTGGTATGCCGCCCTGGCCTACATCCGCGCCAACAAACTCAACTACAACGTGATTTCAACGCCGAAGGACCGCTTCGGCATCATCGCCAGCGGCAAGGCCTTCAACGACACGCGCCAGGCGCTGCATGATTTGGGGCTGGATGACTCGGTGTGCCGGCAGCTGGGCATTCGCCTGCACAAGGTCAACGTGGTCTGGCCGCTCGAAGCGTCCATGACACGCGACTTTGCCCAGGGGCTGCAAGAGATTCTGGTCGTCGAGGAAAAACGCCAGGTCATTGAGTACCAGATCAAGGAAGAGCTGTACAACTGGCGTGCCGATGTGCGGCCCAATGTGCTGGGCAAGTTTGACGAGCCCGAGGGCGACGAGTCTGGTGCTTATCGTGGAGGCGAGTGGGGCCAGTCCAACCCGAGTGACCACTGGCTGCTGCGCGCCAAGGCCGATTTGACGCCCGCCATCATCGCCAAGGCGATTGCCAAACGCCTGAAAAAGCTGGGTGTGCCCGAACACATCGCCCGCCGCATGGACGAGCGGCTGGCGGTGGTCGAGGCGCGTGAGCAGGCGCTGGCAGCGACCCACATCGACACTGGCGAGCGTGCGCCCTGGTTTTGCAGCGGCTGCCCGCACAACACCAGCACCCGCGTGCCTGAGGGCTCCCGTGCCGTGGCGGGCATCGGCTGCCACTACATGGCGACCTGGATGGACCGCTCGACCAGCACCTTCACGCAAATGGGCGGCGAGGGTGTGAGCTGGATCGGCCAGGCGCCTTTCACCACCGATGCGCATGTGTTTGCCAACCTGGGCGACGGCACCTACTTCCACAGCGGGCTGCTGGCGATTCGCCAGGCGATTGCTGCGGGGGTGAACATCACCTACAAAATTCTGTACAACGACGCAGTCGCCATGACGGGCGGCCAGCAGGTCGGGGAGCGGCCGGAAGGCCATTCGGTGCTGCAGATCATGCAAAGCCTGGTGGCCGAAGGCGTGGCCAAGCTGGTCATCGTCACCGACGAGCCCGAGAAGTACGACGGCGCGAAGTTGCTGGACGGCGTGACGGTGCACCACCGCGACGAGCTGGATGCCTTGCAGCGGCAGTTCCGTGAATTGAAGGGCACCACCGCCATCATTTACGACCAGACCTGCGCCACTGAAAAACGCCGCCGCCGCAAACGCGGCACGCTGGTGGACCCGGCCAAACGTGTGGTCATCAACGAGCTGGTGTGTGAGGGCTGCGGCGACTGTTCGGTGCAGTCCAACTGCCTGTCGGTGGAGCCGCTGGAGACCGAATTTGGCCGCAAACGCCAGATCAACCAGAACAGCTGCAACAAGGACTACTCGTGTGTGAAGGGTTTTTGCCCGAGTTTTGTGACCGTGGAAGGCGGGCAACTCAAAAAGCCCAAGAAGGCCGCGAAGGGGCAGGTCACCGACTTTCCGGATGTGCCGCACCCGGTCATCCCCGTGGCCGAGTCGGCCTGGGGCATCGTGGTGGGCGGCGTGGGTGGCACGGGCGTCATCACCATCGGCCAGCTGCTGGGCATGGCCGCGCACCTGGAAGGCAAGGGCGTGGTCACCCAAGACGCGGGCGGCTTGGCGCAAAAAGGCGGCGCAACCTGGAGCCACATCCAGATCGCCAACCGGCTGGACGCGATTTACACCACCAAGGTGGACATTGCCAAGGCCGACCTGGTGATTGGCTGCGACCCCATCGTGGCGGCCAGCGCCTACACGCTGACGGTGATGCAGCCGGGCCGCACCTTTGTCGCGCTGAACACGCACGGCGCACCCACTGCCGCGTTTTTGAGCAACCCCGGCTGGCAGTTCCCCGGGGCCAACTGCGGGGACGCGGTGGCGCAGGCCGTGGGTGAGGGCTGTGTGAGCGCGTTTGACGCGGAGCAGGTCGCCGTCAAGCTGGTGGGCGACTCGATCTACACCAACCCGCTGATGCTGGGGTTTGCCTGGCAAAAAGGCCGCGTGCCGCTGTCCCACGCCGCGTTGATGCGCGCCATGGAACTGAACGCCGTGCAGGTCGACAACAACAAGGCCGCCTTTGAATGGGGCCGGCGCTGCGCGCATGACCTGGCCCAGGTGCAGGCGCTGTGGACGTCGGAGCAAAGGGCGCAGCAGGTGATTGAATTTGTCAAAAAACCCGCGCTGGCAGAAATGCTGGCCAAACGCATCGACTTTTTGACGGCCTACCAAGATGCCGCTTACGCTGAAACGTACCGTTTGTTCGTCGAGAACGTCCGCACGGCCGAGGCCCCGCTGGGCAAAACCACGCTGACCGAAGCCGTGGCGCGCTATTTATTCAAACTGATGGCCTACAAGGACGAGTACGAAGTGGCCCGCCTGCACACGGACACCGCCTTCCTGGGCAAGGTCAACGCCATGTTTGAAGGCGACTTCACCCTGAACTACCACTTGGCCCCGCCGCTGTTGGCCAAAAAGAATGACCAGGGCGAGCTGCAAAAACGTGCCTTCGGCCCGTGGATGCTGACGGCCTTCAAGGGTCTGGCTCGCCTCAAGGGCCTGCGCGGCACGGCACTCGATGTGTTTGGCTACACGTGCGAGCGGCGCGAAGAACGCGCCCTGATCGGCGAGTACCGCGCCAGCATCGAGGCGCTGCTGGGCCGACTGGGCGCAGCGAACCACGCCGAGGCGCTGGAAATCGCCCGGGTGCCCGAGCTCATCAAGGGCTATGGCCACGTCAAGGCACGGCACCTGGTGGATGCCCGGGCTCAATGGGCGGTGCGCGAGGCCGCCTTTGGGCAGGCAACACTGGGTGCGTCAGCCCAACGCTGACCCCGCCGCCTGTCAGGGTTGGCCCTGATCTTCGGGGGCTTGAAAAGCCTTGTCGATGGCGTCACCTCTAGGCGTTCACCGCAGTGAAAGCGCTGTCCTGCCCGCATACAATCCGCAAACTTGCGTGCCGGGGCTGCCCGGCGTGGCACCTTCTTGCATGCGGGTTCAGCCGGTCTTTGCGGCCCCGCCCATTCCTTTTTTCCTCTGGAGTCCACTGTGTTCATTTCTTCTGCTTTTGCCCAAACCGCCCCCGCTGCCGCTGCTGAAGGCGGCATGATGGCGTCACTTACCGGCATGCTGCCGCTGGTGCTGATGTTTGTGGTGCTGTACTTCGTCATGATCCGCCCGCAGATGAAAAAGCAGAAAGAGCACCGCGCCATGATTGACGCGCTGGCCAAGGGCGATGAAGTGGCCACCGCTGGCGGCCTGCTCGGCAAGGTCACCAAATTGGGCGACGCCTACCTGACCCTGGAGCTGGCTGCTGGCGTTGAAGTCCAGCTGCAACGCAGTGCCATCGTGCAAGTGTTGCCCAAGGGTGCCATCGTCTCGTCGGCCAAGTAAAACGTACTCTGGCTGGCGCTGGCCAGCCAAGCCCGCCTCGTTCACCTGAA
This sequence comes from Polaromonas sp., assembly GCA_046154065.1. Lineage (GTDB taxonomy): Bacteria > Pseudomonadota > Gammaproteobacteria > Burkholderiales > Burkholderiaceae_C > Polaromonas. The sequence continues at coordinate 4,709 of JBJXEI010000143.1, forward strand.
AAAGTCCGCTCATGAATCGTTACCCGGTCTGGAAGTACGCCATCATCGTGGCAGCCCTGTTGATAGCTGCGCTGTACACGCTGCCCAACTTTTTTGGCGAGGCACCGGCCGTTCAGGTGTCCAGCAGCAAGTCCACCGTCAAGGTGGACAGCACCACGCTGGCCAAGGTGGAGGTGGCGTTGACGGCTGCTAATCTGAAGGCTGAGGCGATCACGCTGGAGGGCAACTCCATCAAGGCGCGGTTTGCCAGCACTGATATTCAACTCAAGGCGCAAGATGCCGTGCTGAAGGCCCTCAGCGTGGTCCCGCCCGGTGGCGGCGCTGCGGAGTCTGACTTCGTGGTGGCACCAAACCTGCTGTCCTTGTCTCCGTCGTGGTTGAGTCGTCTCAACGCCCACCCCATGTACCTGGGCCTGGACCTGCGCGGTGGTGTGCACTTCATGCTGCAGGTGGACATGCAGGCGGCGCTGACCAAACGCGCTGAATCCCTGGCCGGTGACATCCGCCTGGCCATGCGCGACAAAAACATCCGTCACGGCGGCATCAGCCGCAACGCCCAGACCATCGACATCCGTTTTCGCGATTCCGCCACCGCGGCATCGGCCAAGGCGCTGATTCAGGAGCAGTTTGCCGATCTGCAAACCGTTGAGTCCCCGGACGGCACCGAGTACAAACTAACCGCGTCCATCAAGCCCGAGGCAGTGCGCCGCATTCAGGACCAGGCGCTGAAACAGAACATCGTCACGCTGCACAACCGCATCAACGAGTTGGGCGTGTCCGAGCCGGTCATCCAGCAGCAGGGCACCGACCGCATCGTGGTGCAGTTGCCTGGTGTGCAGGACACGGCAAAAGCAGAAAGCATTTTGGGCCGCACCGCGACCATGGAAATGCGCCTGGTGGAAGACAGCGCCGAAGCCCGTGCAGCGGCTGCGGGCACCGGTGCTGTGCCGTTTGGCACCGAGCGCTTTTTTGAGCGCAATGGCCAGGCCGTGATTGTCAAGAAGCAGGTCATTCTGACGGGCGAAAGCCTGACCGACGCGCAGCCCGGCGTGGACTCGCAGAACCAGCAGCCCAAGGTGGACCTGACGGTGGACGCCAAGGGCGGGCGCATCATGCGCGACACCAGCCGCGAGAACCTGAAAAAGCGCATGGCCATCTTGCTGTTTGAAAAAGGCAAGGGTGAGGTGCTGACCGCGCCTACCATCCAGGGTGAATTGGGCAACCGCTTCCAGATCTCCGGCTCCATGAGCATTGGTGAGGCCAATGACCTGGCGCTACTGCTGCGCGCCGGCTCACTCGCCGCGCCGATGGAAATCATTGAAAAACGCACGATTGGGCCTTCTCTTGGTGCGGAAAACATCTCCAAGGGCTTTCATAGCGTGATGTGGGGCTTTGCTGTGATTGTGGTGTGCATGAGCGCCTATTACATGCTGTTTGGCCTGTTCTCAGGCATTGCGCTGGCGGTCAACCTGCTGCTGCTGGTGGCGGTTCTGTCGATGTTGCAAGCCACCTTGACCCTGCCGGGCATGGCCGCGATGGCGCTGGCCCTCGGCATGGCCATTGACTCGAACGTGCTGATCAATGAGCGGGTGCGCGAAGAGCTGCGCAATGGCGCTTCGCCGCAGGCCGCCATTCACGCGGGTTACGAGCGCGCCTGGGCGACGATTCTGGACTCGAACATCTCCACCCTGATCGCGGGTCTGGCGCTGCTGGCCTTTGGTTCCGGCCCGGTGCGCGGCTTTGCGGTAGTGCATTGCATCGGCATTTTGACCAGCATGTTCTCGGCCGTGTTCTTCTCACGCGGCTTGGTCAATCTTTGGTATGGCCGTCAGAAAAAGCTGAAGTCGGTGTCGATTGG